>JAKSPR010000192.1 GCA_024404655.1 Clostridia bacterium
CTGGTCATGCGGGCCTCGGCAGGGATTTTATCCGTTCTGCGGCTGATTCTTTTGTGGATTTACAATCATACGCTGTACTGGCTGCTTTTCTGCATCTGCGGGGCTTTTGCGTTTGTGAAACGGCTGTGCGGCGGAGTTGTTCTGTGTATAAAAAAACGGATTTTTAGTCTGTATCGTGTCCTTTGCCGCAGGTATCGGGCAACGCGGCATGTGAATCTGGAGCGTGAGGTCCTTCTCTGGATGCGCTCCGGCGGGCAGACGATCAGGATAAAAAAGAATTTCAAAGAAAAGGAGTTCCGGTATGAGCAAAAAGGAAAAAGAGCCGAAAAAGAAAATAGGCTTTTTCACGAAGGTCGCAATTTTCGTCTTCCTCGGATTCTGCGTCATCACAATCTTTCAGATGACCACGCAGATCAATGCGCGGAAAAAAGAGATCGCCGACACCCAGCGGCAGATCGACGATTACCGCGCCCAGATTGAAGCATTGGAAAACGAACTGGCGACACCGATTGACTATAATTACATCCGCAAGATCGCAAAAAGCAAGCTCGGCTACAGCATGCCGGACGATATCATCTTCTATAACGACCTGTCCAACTGAGTGCAGGCAAAAAGAAAGGTACGGAAAAAAGTGACACAGATCGAAATCGGCAGTATTCTGGAAGGCAAAGTGACGAAGGTCGCGGCCTTCGGCGCATTTGTTGCACTGCCGGAGGGCAGAAGCGGCATGGTGCATATCTCGGAGCTTTCCGACCGCTTCATCAAGGATATCACGGCGGAAGTCCATGTGGGGGATACGCTCCGCGTCAAGGTCATCGCCGTTGATGAACGCGGGAGAATCTCCCTGTCCGTCAAAGGAGCGCGCACGCCGGAGGAAATCGCAGCCGAGCAGGCACAGATTGCGGCGGAACGCAAAGCACGCGAAGCGGCGAAACGAGCCGAAAACAACCGTTTCACCGGGATCCCCGGAGAATACACGCCCTACATCCGGCGGGAACAGACGGGGGACGGCAGCTTCGAAGATATGATGAGCCGTTTCAAGACTGTCAGCGACGAAAAAATGAGCGATCTGCGGAAATACACCGAAGGAAAGCGCGGCTCCGGAAACGGCAGACGCAGAAAATAAAACGGTAAAATAAACAGGTTACAGAAACGATGAAACACAGAACGAATGAGTACCGGATGATCACGATCGTCCTCGCCGTCGCACTTGCCTTTGCGCTTCTGGTGGCGGGACTGTTTGCGGCGCTGTACTTAAAAAGCGCGGAGCAGACGGCCCCTGTGGGCACGGGTTCATCCGACGAAGATCTTCTTGTGGAGATCGCACGGCTGAAAAACGAAAACGAATATTTAAGCTCTAAAGTCGATGCGCTGACGCCGAAAACGGAAGCACCGGTGATCACGGACCCCGTTACAGAAGCTCCCGCCGAAACCGAGGAGCGCACGCCGGAGACAGCGGCTCCTATCACGGGAAACTACGATCCCGGGGATCTGACCCCGGCGGACCCCGAATCCCTTTCCTACACCTTTGCTCTGCGGGAGCTTCTGAAGCTCACCGGAGCGCTGGACGGAAAAGTGGAGGACTGTCCGTTTATCGTGGATCCGGAAGGCAAACTGATGCTGCTCTCTGATGTGGAATTTGATGAAGACACGGAAATTCTCTACCGCCCCATCGAAGGAACGGCTTACGACCGGGACGGGGAACCGCTCTGCCGGGAAATCGACTATGAGGCCATGGGCTACACCCGCCCGACGGCGGCGGTGTCCTACCGCGATCTGGAGAGGGGAACGGCTTTTGCTGCAAACGGCGATGCCATGTTCTTCTCGGCCAGTCTGATCAAAGCGCCCTACATCTATACGCTGCTGGAACAGATTGCAAAATACAACGAGATCAAGGCAGCCAACCCGACCAACGATCCGGCGGTGGGCAAAACCCTCCCTGAGGATATCTGGGAGAAGTACGACCTTGCCCGCACCATCCGTATTACCCCCTCCATGGTGGAAGAAGGTTCCGGTACCATCCGGGATATGGATCTGTCCGGCGGAAAGGATTTCACGGTGCTGGAACTGATCGACTATGCCATCCGCGTGTCGGACAACACCGCTTTCCGCATCCTGCGCAACGAATTCGGCTATGACTATTTCTGGTCGGTTTCCAGAACGCTGGGCGTCAAGAGCGTCTTTACCTCCTTCAACAATCTGACGGCGGAGGAAGGTGTGCTCTATCTTTCCGCAATCTATGACTTTGCAAAGAACTATCCCTATGAGGGCGGAATCCTCATCAGTCTGATGCGGCAGGCCAATCACGCGGTGCTCATTCCCTACGCCCTGAACGGAAAGAATGTCGCCCACAAGTACGGATGGGATCATGATTCCTATCACGATATGGCTCTTGTATACGGAGACGCGCCTTATGCCGTCTGTATTATGACAAACTTCAATTTTGACCGTCAGAGCGACGATATCAACAACTACATACGTTCGATCGCAAAAGCTGTGGATGCGCTTCATGCGTCCTTCTATGCGGATGAGAACATTCCGAAATGACCCGACAGTGCCGTACTGCATATACTTGCAGTGCGGTGCTTTTTTGCATTGCGGAAGTCTTTTTGAGGAATGGAAATCCGATATGAAACAATGGAAGATCGCATTCAGTTCCGTCACCTATGCGGAGAAGGGGAAAGGTGTTCTTGCCGCCCGTGGGATCCGGTCAAGGATCGTACGGCTGGAGCCGTGGGAAAGCAGCGGCGGCTGTGCCTACGGTCTGGAAGTGCCGCAGGAAGACGCGGACGCCGGGACCCTTGAAACGATCCTTGCCCGCGGGCATGTGCGCTACTCGGAGATTCTGCGGGGGTGACGGATGGGATTCCTGCCGGGCGGGGATTGCGGCATCCGTGTTGTTTTTTGTGCCGCCCGGCAGGGGATTCCGGGATGCGGTTTTTCCAAACCGAACATAGAGCCGGCATACTGTCAGGGTGACGGCCGGCAGGAGGGAGACATGATCCTATGCTGTATTTTGATCACGCGGCTACCAGCTGGCCGAAGCCGGAGGCAGTGACGCGGGCCATGGTACGGGCCTGTGTCTATGCGGGCGGCAATCCGGGGCGCAGTGCGCATGTGCTGTCCCTGCGGGCGGCAGAGATCATCTATCAGGCAAGAGAGCGGGCGGCGGAGTTTTTTCACGGGCCGGAGCCGGAGAATGTTCTGTTTTATCCCAATGCCACGGGTGCCATCAATGCGGTACTGCACGGGCTGCAGAAAACCCGCCTGAAGCCGGGGACCCATGTGCTGATCTCGGAGATGGAGCACAATGCCGTTGTGCGTCCGCTCTATGCCATGGGAGAGCAGGGAGTGACCTTTGATACCTACCCGGTATTTTCGGGCGGGGGAATATTGCCGGACGATGAGATTCTTGCTGGCATCCGCGAGCGGCTGCGCCCGGAGACAGCGCTTGTTGCCGCATGCCATGTATCGAATGTCTGCGGGGCTGCGCTGCCCATTGAAAAGATCGGTGCGCTCTGCCGGGAACAGGGGAAATTGTTCCTTGTGGATGCGTCGCAGAGCGCCGGGGTGTGGGATATCGACATGGAGTTGGATCACATCGACTACCTCTGCACGGCGGGGCACAAAGCGCTTCTGGGACCCCAGGGAAGCGGTCTGCTTCTGATCGGAGCCGGGGCGGAAATTCCTGCGGCCTGCATACAGGGCGGGAACGGAGTTGCTTCTCTTGATGCCGCCATGCCGGGATTTCTGCCGGAAGCGCTGGAAGCGGGGACGCTGCCGACGCCTGCCATCGCGGGACTGCTGGCCGGACTGGATGTCCTGCGCCGGGAGGGGATTTCCGCGGTGCGGGAGGAAGCCTTTGCCCTCTACAGGCGGCTGCTTGATATGCTTAAATCCTTTCCGGGCATTACGGTGTATGCCGGGGAGATTCCCCAGGGAACGACGATCTCTTTCCGGGCAGAGGGGGTGAGCTGCACACAGCTGGCCGGAGCGCTTGGAAGTGCGGGAGTATGTGTCCGTTCCGGCTTCCACTGTGCGCCGCTGCCCCACAGGGCCTTCGGGACGGAGCACAGCGGCACCGTGCGCGTCAGCGTCGGATACGGAAACCATCTGCGTGACGCAGATCGGTTTTACCGCATCATGAAGGAGATATTGCCTGTTTTCCCTTGACGCACGGCGGAAAATGTGGTAAAATAAACCAAACCATGTCAAATGACAAAGATGTTGTCAACATAAAAGAAAAAGGAACATTATGAATTACCAGAAACTCGGAAAGAATCTGAAAAAACGGAACCGCACGCCCGCGCAGATCATGGCGTTCGGCTTTCTTGCGATCATTCTGACCGGAGCACTTTTGCTCATGCTGCCTGCGGCCTCAAAAGAGCACATCGTGACGCCTTTCCCCGACACGCTGTTTACGGCGGTCAGCGCGACCTGCGTCACGGGTCTTGTGGTCGTGGACACCGGCGTCCACTGGAGCCTCTTCGGACAGATCGTCATTCTCGTTATGATCCAGATCGGCGGCCTTGGCTTTATGTCCTTCGCCCTGCTGCTCACGGGTGTCTTTTCCAAAAATGTATCGCCCAGAGTGCGCAACCTGGCGGCGCAGTCCTTCGGTATGGATTCGGCACGGGGCATCAAGCCTCTGGTGCGTCGGATCTTTGTGGGGACCGCATGAATCGAGGGCTGCGGTGCGCTGCTGCTCATGATCCGCACCATTCCGCTGCTCGGTATCGGGCGCGGAATTTTTGCCGGGATCTTTCTCTCGGTTTCAGCTTTCTGCAATGCGGGATTTGACCCGCTGGGCGGGGTCTACGGGGAGTTTTCCTCGCTGCTTGGATTCGGATCTGATCCGCTGATTTTGCTGACGCTTGCCGCAGTTATCATTCTCGGTGCGGCGGGATTCCTTGTGTGGAGCGATCTCTGGGACTATTTCCGCACCCGCAAGCGCATCAGCATGTATTCCCGGTTCGTGCTTATCATCACGGGCTGTCTTCTGGGCATCGGATTTCTTCTGATTGCCATTCTGGAGTGGAACAATCCGGCGACGCTTGGAGATATGTCCGTTCCCGAAAAGCTCTTGCAGGCCTTTTTCCAGTCCGTTACGCCCAGAACCGCCGGCTTTGACGCCATCGGTCAGACGGAGATGACGGAATGTGCAAAGGCGGTCTCCATGATGCTGATGCTCATCGGCGGTGCCTCCGGCTCGACGGCGGGCGGTATCAAGGTGGTGACCTTCGGCGTCCTGATGGCGGCGGTGCGCTCCACCCTGCGGGGAGAAAAGGAAATCCATGTGCTGAAGCGCCGCATCGACAGAGAAGCGGTCACCCGCGCCATGGCGATCATGTTTTTTGTCCTGTTCGCTGTCTTTGCATGCGCGATCTTTATTGCAGCCTTTGACGGGGTAGCGCTGGAAGCGGCGCTTTATGAATGTTTCTCGGCCTTCTGTACCGTGGGACTGTCTCTTGCTTTGACCCCGACCCTTGGCTATGTCAGCCGTGCGGTGCTGATCTGTGCGATGTTCACAGGACGTGTTGGTATTCTCACCCTTTCCGTGGTGCTGGTACCGAAGGAACGCGCAAGTGCGGATATCTCCTATCCGGAAGCAAAACTGTTGATCGGTTAAAAAAATACTGTATAGAAAGAGTACGAATATGAAGAGCTTTTGCCTGATCGGTATGGGCCGTTTCGGCCTGACGCTGGCGCAGACGCTGGCAAACGAAGGAAAAAACATCCTGATCATTGACACAAACGAAAAGACCGTTGCGGACCTGGCGGACGTGGTCGCTTCGGCAATCCTC
>JAKSPR010000193.1 GCA_024404655.1 Clostridia bacterium
GCGGTGCGGTCTTCCAGAAGGTTTCCTGCCTGACCGGAGAAGAGGTCACCTCTTCCGTAAATGGCGGTGTTCTTGAAAGCACGCTCCCGACAGAAAACCGGGCAGCCATTGCAACCGTTGTCGCCGTCACCCTTGACAGACCCGTCAAAAAAGCGTTTGAAGGTTTTGATCCCGATACCTTTGACGCTTACTGCAAATAATCGAAAAAACGCAAAAATGGCCTGCCGCGGCAGGTCATTTTCTTTGTTCAGATATTCAGAGCTGTGCTTCCACACAGGAAAGCCACTGTTTTGCGATCAGGGCGTGGCCTGCCATGGTGGGATGAATATTGTCCCAGACAAAATAAGAGGGGCGTGCTTTGGCGGCGTACGCATCCAGTGCATCCTGGAGGGGAACGAAAATGCAGTGCTGCTCCTTCGCTGTTTCCGCAACGGCTTTCTGAACAAGGGTCATTTCCTCCTTGCGGCAGAGCGCTTCCTCTTTGGTCAGGCTGTAATTGAGCGGCTTGAAATAGGGCTCATATTCCGGGTGCGGCACACCTTCATAGGCATTCGGATAGTTATCCGTGATGAGATAAAACGGCTCACAGAGGATGAGCTTGGTGTCGGGCAGCGCTTCTCTTGTTCTCCGGATCATTTCACAAAGGTTAGCACGGCAGCGTTCCGCGATCTCACCCCGGGGATGAGACGAGGCTGCGGCAACATCATTTGCGCCTGCGAGAATACTGACCATCGTGGGATTGTTCTCAATGACATCCGTTTCCCAAAGATCAAGAATCTGGTCAAAACGGTAACCGCTGTAGCCCTTATTGATGAATTTCGGCATGCGTTCGCAGTTGTCAAGGGCCATCTGGGATGCCGCCGTATACTGATAGCCATGGCCGAAAATATGATTGCAGTCCATGCTGTGTCCGCGGTTGCCGTCAGTGATGGAATCGCCGGAAAACAGGACGATATCGTGAGAATCAAGGTAGATCATGGTATTGCCTCCGAATCTGATTTCTTTATATACCGATTATATCACAAATCCGCAAACTGTCATCAAGCAAGTTTCTCTTTACAATTTCGCCACAAAATCTTTTTCGTTTTTTCAAAGATCATTCAGGGAAAAAGAAAGAAAAATCCCAACAGTTATGGTATACTTTTGTCAGAATCCTGTACCGGAACACCCTCGTTCCGGCACAGATTCTATACATTATGACAGGAAAGGATACCGCCGCCGATTGAATGCGGCAGATGACCGGTATGAAAAAAAAGCACCTGTATCGTTTGATTTCCCTGTTCTGCATTCTCCCGCTTCTGTCGACGTTTCTCATCCCGGCGTGGGCAGCGGATACAAAATATGAATTCCGGGATGTTTCACCAAAAGATTGGTATTATTCTTACGCTTCGGAGGTCTGCTCTCTCGGACTGATGATCGGCACAGGGGAGGATCGGTTCTCCCCTGCAAACCTGATCACCTCGCTGGAAGCAGTCACCCTGCTTGCGCGGCTTCATGCCCGCTCTGTCAAAGACGGAGAAACCGCTCTTTCCGGATTTACCGCCAAGGGCGGCAAATGGTATCAAGGCTATTTCGATTACTGCCTTGCCAAAGGACTGCTTCTGCAGAATCAAGCGGATATGCTGATTTCCATGGCAGGGGAGCCGATCTCCCGTGCAATGCTGCTGGATATTTTTTCCACGCTGCCCCCGTCCTTCTGGGTAGAGATCAACACGGTCTCTGACAACATGATCCCGGATGTTTCCAACGGTCATCCCTCTGCGCCTTCGATCTACCGTGCTTACCGCAGCGGCATTGTCATCGGTATTGACGACAAAGGAACTTTCGACCCGGCCGGGCTGATTTCCCGTGCGGAAGTCGCGGCCATTGTGGTACGGATGGCAAATCCCGCAAAACGGCTGTCTGTCAATCTCGGCGGAAGTGAGGTCACCCTGTGGTCTGCGGACGGGCACTCCGTCACAGTCCCGCGCAAAGACAGTGCAGCGCTGATCGCCCTTGGCTGGCGGGAGCAGAAATACCCCGAAAAGTTTGATCTGGAAGCACTGCTCAATGATGCGATCCTTACGCCGACCAAAACCGGGTATGAACCCCTTGATAAAATGGTGGATGCAGTTTTTGCAAAAATCCTGAACGACAAAATGTCCACCGCCGAAAAGGTTCAGGCCTGCTATGATTATCTTGTCGCAAACTTTACCTACGGTTCCAGCCCGGTCGCCGGGAAATACCGTCCGATCTACAAGAGCAACCCTTACGCCTCCATGGACCCCGCACGCAAGGTAAAATCTGCCCCCTCCATGAGCGCGGATCGCGGGTATTATTACTGGCTTGTGGCTTTACAGGATCATGCTCTGGAAGGATATACCGCCATGTACGCTGCCGAAATGCTGGATGGCAAGGTAGGATGGTGCGATCATTATTCCTCGGCCTTTGCCGTTATGATGCTGCGCATCGGCTTGCCTTGTTTCCCGCTTTATGTCAATTCCCTGCTCGGCAGTACCTACGAGCCGCACATGACAACGATCATGACCGTTGGCGGCGTCGATCTCAATTTTGACCCGCAGATTGAAGCGGTGATCGTAAAATCCTCCGGTTCCAACAAGCACAAGCGTTACGGAAAGATGCTGTCGGAGCTTTCCAAAGAGCTGAAGAACTTCGATCATCTGGAAGACTGCCGCGCATTGTTCGGGGAATGCTCCTATACTGCATCCTCGATGGAAAAGGTCATGAAAGCAAAATAAGCAAAAAAGATCGGGCCTGCACGGTTTTGAATCGTGCAGGCCTGTTTTTCGTTTCAGAGGGTACTTAATAAGTAGTTATGAAGTGCGGCAAGGCTTGATTCTTGGCTTTCCTGCAGGTCACCGTAGTGCAGATTCTCGTATTCTACCGCATAAATATGGGCATTTGGGAAATAAGAATCCTCTGCTGTCTTTCCGGCGCGTTCACGGGGGGTATCCGACGGGCGGACAGCAAAGACGCGCTCTTCCATGCAGCGGGCGTAGACGGCGTAAGCATAAGCGTATTGTTCACCGGGACTTGCAAGAGCCGCAAAATGCTTTTCGTATTCGCTGCGGGTGGGCAGCTTCCGTGTTCTGCGGCGCCAGGAGGGAAGAATGTTTTCCACAGTGTCGGTGAAATGTCCGGCAGGAGCCATGACGCCGGAATCCTTCCGGTATCTCCGGCTCCATAGCAGGACGAGAGCGGTGCGGAAACGCTTCCCCCACTGTTTTGCTTTGTCGCGGAAAACCGGGATAACGAGAATCACAAAGATAGCGCAGACGAAAATGCAGAGGAAAACGAACAGCCATCGGATCCCCTTTCCTGCCCCCGGAAACAGAACCTCGATCAGACCGTTGGCTCCGCCGGGAAGTTCGATGGGCCGTCCCGGATGAGCTCCGCCGGCGTGAACAATGGAATAGGCAAACAGGAACCGTACCAACCGGAACAGGAACAGAACAACGCTCCGCACAAGGAACATAAGCGCAACAATGCCCGCCGCTCCGCCGAAAATCACGATCGCGCTGAACAACTTGGCCGCATCATTGACATGGCTGACGCGGTTATCGTATTCCCGGGTCAGAAGCTCCTGATTCATCAGAGCCATATATAGCAGCAGAGCTGTGACCTCAAACGCCGGCATGGTCGCCGCATAGATACCAATGGAATAACCGCCTGCATAGAGGATTTCCAGTGTCTGGAAGACAATCATCATGATGACGATCGTCGTGGAGCGCTGGGAGACGAGGACATTATGGGGAATAAACCAGAGATAGGCACCGTATTCGATCAGTGCGATGCTGCCGACGGCCAGAAGAACGGGTTCTACTGCGCTTCTGGTGTAGATATCCGCGTACCTGTGCATGATGGCAAACCCGATCCGCACAGCGACACCCGTCCATGCGAGGGCTGCAAGGTGCGCGGGAATCGCCTGCCACGCTTTATAGCGGTGCTTCATATCCTCATAGCCGTTTCCGGCTTTAGGACGGCGGATACGAAACAGTTTTCCCGTCGCCGCCTGAATACCGTATCCGGCAGCAAGGCACAGCGCAAAATAGACAAGCAGCTGCACCTGAATAAAACCGGGATTTTCATAGAGCGTTAGCAGAAGAATACAGGGAAAATGAACGGTCAGAAGGCCGTAGCAGAGGACAGCAAGGAATTTATAAACCCCGGCAAGGTCATGGTTGCCTGCAAGGGATTTCGGGACGGTGTAGATACGTCCGGAGGAACTGTGGTCATTCATGTGTTCTGACCCCCTTTCGGCATCTCATCGGGGAGAAGGCCATTCAGATAATAGACCTCGATATCCTCCGGGATCAGGACGTTATTGTAGGTCGTCATGATATAATACACGATATGGACACCGCGGGCTTCCATGGCTCTGTGGAACGTGAGCATGCGTCCGGAAAAATAAGCGGATACCAGGATCAGGCTGACTTGACCGGGATACTGCTCCGACGCAGTATAAAGTTCAGGATTTTCCAGAATATGATCGAGAAAATCTTCCTCCGCAAGAGAGATTTCTTCCGGGATGGCGGCAAGGAGCCGCTCTGCTCCGATGAGGTCCTCCGGGGTACGGCAGGTACGGACAGCGGTGATGCGGTGCCCCTCTCTATCATCGGAGACCGGTCCCGAAATGGCATCATGATCCGGTCTGACAACAGTCATCCCCGGCATTCTTGTATTCCAGAACATACGGATGCCAAGACCTGCGTGTACGCCGTCTTCCAGCAGTGTCGCGGCCGTACTGATGCAGCGCTCGACCTCCTCCGGCGCACTGGGTCTGACCGGGTCTTTTTCGATGGTTCTCGACTGGGTGTTGAGAATGATATTATAACCGCTGGGAACGGTCGGTTCCTCAATATTTACCATATAATGGCCGTGAACCGCGCTTGATTTCCAGTTGACGGCGCGCATGGGATCGCCGGAGCGGTAATCTCTGGCTCCGGCAAAGAGCAGCGGATCCGTCATTCGGCTGCGCTCCACGGGCTGATCGCCGCCGGCACCATCCGCAGCGACAAATTCCCGCCGCAGATCATAGAGCTTCGGCAGAACGGTCAGTTTTGTCGGTCTGAAGTCTTCCAGCTCCGTCGACGCTACAGAAACGGGATTCATGCCGAACAGATCATTTGTCACAAGATGGCTTGCGCCGATCTCATATACACCACGCTTCCGTCCGGTCACACGCCAGCGACGGCTGATCTTCTGATAACTGCGGAGAACATAGATGGATTGTGCACCGAATTCATAGGTCTCTTTGGGTTTTCCGTCAGCGCATTTGTCGGTAAAGTGGAACATCATGCCTACAGGAAGATCGGTATTGACTTTGATGAAGGGCAGCGGAAGCCATTTTCTGTTCGACAGTTCCTCATAAAGGTACATATCTTCACCGGAGCGGACTTCATCCCGGTCGAGCCGGATGTGATAGGTCAGCCCCCTGGTGGTAAGGTGCCGATAGAGGTATATCTGCAGAATATAAAGGATGACCGCCGCCAGAAGTACGGACAGGTACAGCATATACGCAGTCTCCGCGGGTCAGCCGATAGGGGCAGGGACGGTATTCAGAATCTCGCCGATGATGGTCTCTGCCAGTTCCATACGCCGGGACGCGCTCTGCGCACGGACAATCACGCGGTGGGAAAGCACCGGTACAGCAACAGCCTTGACATCATCCGGCAGGACAAAAGTTCTCCCCTGCATCGCAGCCCAGGCCTGCGCGGCATGAGCCAGTGCCAGCGTTGCGCGGGGCGAGATGCCGAGACGCAAACTGTCGTGGGTTCTTGTCGCTGCGGCGATCTGCACGAGA
>JAKSPR010000194.1 GCA_024404655.1 Clostridia bacterium
TGAGGACATTGAATACGTCTGTGACGAAAGAGGAACCGGAGAAGAACTTACCCATGGCGGAATAAGAATCTCTGCGGGCGACGATGAAGTCGGCATTTCCCTTTTCAAACTTGGCGCGCTCCTCCTCGGCATTGGTGAAGGCCTTGGTCACGCGGATACCGGAAATACTGGATTCCAGAGAGGCATTGATGACGGCCATCTGTTTTCTGGTCTCGGCAAAAGCATCGTTCATCTTCTTGCGGTAGACAAGAGAAACGATGACAAGAGCGGGAACCAGGGTGAAGATGATCAGAGTCAGGGGAATACTGATGGTGCAGAGATAAATAAAGGAACCGATGATCATCAGACCGCTGATCAGCAGGTTTTCGGGGCCGTGGTGCGCAAGCTCACTGACCTCCATCAGATCGTTTGTGAGACGTGACATGATCTTGCCGGTCTCATGGTTGTCGTAATAGGAATAGGGCAGTTTTTCCAGATGATTGAACAGCTCCGAGCGCATCTGCGCCTGCATGCGGACACCGATCATGTGTCCGTAGAACTGCACAAAATACCGTAAAAACATCCGTACGACATACAGGGTCATCAGCACGCAGCCGAAAATGACGATCATGCGGACGTTCTTATTGGGGATCAGGTCGTTGAGCATGCGGTTGGTAATCATGGGATATACCATACCGATAGCGGAGATCAGAAGCGAGGCCAGCATATCCAGTGCCAGCATCTTTTTGTGCGGCTTATAGTAAGCCAGAAAGCGTTTCAGCATTGTCCTTGGACCATTCCTCTCGTTTTTCTTGTTTAATCCTTCTTCAAAGGCTCTCTCGAACCGTCGGGGCGCTGGATGACGGTGTTGTCAAGAATACCGCGCAGGGAGGCACGGTAAGCAGCGATATATTCTTTATGAAGCGCAGCCTGCTCCGCAAGTTCCTCATCGGAAAGTCCCACAGAGCGCTTCTTGCGGGCCAGCTCATTGATGCGGTCGATCTTCTTCTGTTCCATCTTCGGATTCACTTCCTGTCTTAATGTGATATCTTGCAATATTGTAACACATTTTTCCAAAAAAAGCAAGACGGGGAGAGAGAGAATCCTGACAAGTTCTTGCTTTTTCCGGGAATATCTGTTATAATAAAGACAATCAAACGGTGCAGCCGGGTTCTCCGGCAACAGAAAGGAATTATCATCATGAGTGAAATCAAGGATATCAATCTGGCAAAGAGCGGCTATGACAAGATCAACTGGGTCAAGTCCTATATGCCGATCTTAAATGCCATCAACCGCCGCTTCTCCGAGGAGAAGCCCTTTGCAGGCAAGAAAATCTCTATGTCCATCCATCTGGAGGCAAAGACCGCATATCTCGCTATGACCCTGGCTGCGGGCGGCGCACAGGTCTATGTCACCGGCTGCAATCCCCTGTCCACCCAGGACGACGTGGCGGCTGCCCTCTGCGACGCGGGCTTTGAGGTCAACGCATGGCGCGGCGTCACAAACGAAGAGTATGAAGCACATCTGAAAAAGACCCTGTCCCTCTGCCCCGACGTCATGATCGACGACGGCGGCGACCTGACCCACCTGCTCCACGGTGAGTGCCGGGAGTACGGTAAGAATCTGCTGGGCGACTGTGAGGAAACCACCACGGGTATCCACCGTCTGTTCTCCCGTCAGAATGCGGGCAAGCTGGATTACACCATGATCGATGTCAACGATGCGGACTGCAAACATCTCTTTGACAACCGCTACGGCACAGGTCAGTCCACCCTCGACGGTATCATGAACTCCACCAACCTGATCATTGCGGGCAAGACTGTGGTCGTCGCCGGTTACGGCTGGTGCGGCAAGGGTCTTGCAATGCGTGCAAAGGGCATGGGCGCTGTGGTCGTCGTCACCGAGATCGACCCCATCAAGGCCATCGAAGCCGTTATGGACGGTTTCACCGTCATGCCGATGGATGAAGCTGCCAAGGTCGGCGATCTGTTCGTCACCCTGACCGGCTGTGCAGACGTCATCCGTGACCGTCACTTCCGCGTCATGAAGGACGGAGCTCTGCTGGCAAACTCCGGTCACTTTGACGTGGAGATCAACAAAGGCGAGCTGGAAGCGCAGGCTGTGGAAATCTGGGAGCGCAAGCCCAACATCCGCGGCTACCGCATGGCGGACGGACGCATTCTGAACCTGCTGGCTGACGGACGTCTGGTCAATCTGGCTGCGGGCAACGGTCATCCGGCTGAGATCATGGACATGAGCTTCGGCATTCAGGCGCTGTGTCTGGAATACCTTGTCAAGCACGGCAAGGATATGGAACACAAGGTCTACCAGGTACCGAAGGAGATCGACGCAGAAGTCGCAGCCATCAAGCTGGCCTCCATGGGTGTGGGCATTGATGCGCTCACCAAAGAGCAGATCGCTTATATGAACCAGGTCGACTGATCCGGTTCTTTCAAAGGGGATGCTCCGGATGGGATTCCGTCCGGAACTCCCCTTTTTGTCTTTCGGAAAGGAATTCTTATGAAGAAGATCATCTATGCAAAAGACTATGTCACCCTGCCCTGTGAGGATGCGGCAGAAGGGCTGCGGCGGGCCATTCAGGCGGCAAAGGAGCAGCATGCGGATGTTCTGCAGCTGGAAACGGGGATCTATCCGCTGAAAACATGGATTCAGCACACAACCGACCAGAGCGGACACGATGCAGGTGCGGTCATGACCGATGAAAAGGACGTGCTTCTGCTCATAAACGGCTTTTCCGGTCTGGAGCTCTGCGGCGCGGTCGATGAAGCCGGGGAGCCTGCGACCATCCTTGCTGGCGTCAATCCGGGAGAGCTGCACACGCTGCTGCCCTCCATCCTCTGGTGCGAGGACTGCTCCCGTCTGACGGTGCGGAATCTGCGTTTTACCCGCACACCGAATTTCTGCTCGGCGCGACGGGTCAGCGCCATCGCGGGTGACACCATATCGGTGGATGTTCTTGACGGAAATCCCTGCTTGGACGGCATGGGGACCCACTGCATGAACCGCTTCTCTCCCGATGGGAGCACGCTGGTGGGCGAAAGCCTTTCCTACGGTCCGGGGCTTGGTACGGTCTTCCGCAAAACCGGAGAACGGACCTTATCCCTCACCCATGAAAAGACGGCGAAGCGGCTGGAGGTCGGCGACATTCTCACATGGCATCAGGGCGGAAAGACGGATTTCCAGTGCTTCTTCGGACACTGCGAAAATCTGGTGCTTGAAAATCTCCGCACGGACAACGCAAACGGCTTTGCCATGCTGGCCTTTGATATCCACAATCTGACAGCAGACCGTGTCGTTTTTAAGCCCGACGGCAATCAGAAATTCACTGCGCCCCGAGACGCATGGAAGCTGCACAAGTGCAGCGGGGAAATCCATATCTCCCGTCTTTATGTGGAGGGCGTGCGGATGGACGGACAGAACGTCCACAACAATTACATGTTCGTCATCGGCAGGACGGCCCCCGATCAGCTGCTGATGGAATCGGAAAATGCAAAAACGGTATTCCGCTGCGGTGCAGGTGAGGCGCGCGGAATCGAATTCTTCCGGGATGAGAAGACCATCGGGCGGGCGGAGCTGAAATCCTGTCAGCACATTTCCACCCGTGTGGAAGGCGGACGGAATCTGCAGCGATATCTTCTCACCTTTGATGAGCCCCTTGATTTTGATACCGACGGTGAAGTCACAGCCCTTGCAGACTGTTTCACCCCGGAAATCTACGAATGCCGGGACAGTGTTTTCCGCAACATCGCGGGCGCGGGACATCTGCTTCGTACCGGGCATGTACGCATCACAAACTGCACCTATCAGAACCTCATGAATCCCGGAATCCTGATGGGAGACGAATATCCCACCTTCCACGAAGGAGGGCACTGTTATGATGTACTGATCCGCGGCTGCCGGTTTGAAAACTGCGGTTTCTTCCCGCGGTACGGTACACAGGGCTGCATCGGCATCCATGCCTACGGGTTCCAGGGACCTGTCAACCACGATATTCATATTGAGGACTGCTCCTTCTCCCATGCGGAGATCGGCATTGATATCCGCACGGCGGAGGATGTGACGGTGAAAAACTGTCAATATTCGGAGCTTCTGCAGGATATCAGACTGAGATAAAAGAAAAGGTTTTCCACTTGCAATCCGGGCGGTTTTATGGTATGCTATAACCATAAAACCAAACGATAAACCGATAAGACGCACTATGAGAAAGGAAAAAGAAAGATATGGCAGACAACATCGTAAACGGCATGCACGGCTGTTCCAAAGCGGACACCTATGTGGTACCCAAAGAGCCGGAAGTCCGGGAAAAACTGGAATGGTTCCAGGATCAGAAGCTGGCAATCATGTTCCATTTCGGCATTTATTCCCAACCGGGAATCTGCGAATCCTGGCCGCTTTCCGACGGCGACGCCGAATGGAGCCGCAATGAAATCGACTGGGAACAGGACGGAGAAATCTTCAAGGAACAGTATAGAAATCTCAATAAAAGCTTCAACCCCATCCGCTTCGAGCCGGAAAAGTGGGCGGATTTTGCCAAAGAAAACGGTTTCCGCTATGTCATCTTCACGACCAAGCATCATGACGGATTCTGTATGTACGATACGAAGTACACAGACTACAAGGTGACCTCCCCCGACTGTCCTTTCCATACGCACAAGAATGCGGATATCGCACGTCACGTCTTTGATGCGTTCCGGGCAAAGGGGATCGGCATCGCGGCGTATTTCTCCAAGCCCGACTGGCACTGCCCGTGGTACTGGGCGGAGGGATTTGACAAAAAGCCTGCTGCCGACCGCAATCCCACCTATATCCCGGCGGAGCAGCCGGAGCTGTGGGACAAGTACCGGGAGTTTACGTGGAATCAGATGATGGAGCTGGTGCGGGACTACGGCCCTGTGGATATTCTCTGGCTGGACGGCGGACAGGTGAACCCCGCAAACGGACAGGATATCCGGCTGTCTGATTTTGCCAAAGAAGCACGGAAGATCAACCCCGGTCTGATCCTTGCAGACCGCACGGTGACCGGACCCAACGAAAACTACATCACGCCGGAGCAGAGCGTTCCCACGTCCTATATCCCCGTTCCGTGGGAATCCTGTGTCACCATCGGCACGGCGTTCTCTTTCCGCTATGCCGACACCTACAAATCCCCCCGCACCCTTGTCAATATGCTCTGCGACGTAGTCTGCCGGGGCGGCAATCTGGCGCTGAACATCGGCCCGCAGCCGGACGGACGGCTGCCGAAGCACGCCATGGCATCGGCGGCAGGTCTTGGCGCATGGCTGCGCGTAAACGGCGACGCCATCTACGGCACCCGCGCCGTATCGCCCTACGAGGTCGGCTCCATCGCCTTTACGAAGAAGGGCAAGACCGTCTATGCCATCGACCGGCTCTCCGAAGGGGAAGCACTGCCGAAAACCTTATTTATCCCGTGGGCAGGAGAGGTCCGTGAGCCGCGGCTGCTTGATTCTTCCCTCTCCGCGTCCTTTGAGGTCATGGACAGCGGCATTCTTGTCATGTTCGGTGACTGTGCCGGAACGTCCCCCATCGCGCCTGTCATAGCGTTTGACACAAAAGAAAGCTGAAACAAAAACAAACAGGAAAGACAGAGGACAGAACCATGAAAAATCTGAAAGTCATGCTCTGGTTTGATGTGGAGGACTTTATCACGCCGG
>JAKSPR010000195.1 GCA_024404655.1 Clostridia bacterium
GCTGGTTGCGGTGATCTGGGGCTTTGCGTTTGTGGCCCAGGTCGTGGGGGCGGAAGAGCTTTCCTGTATGTCCTATAACGGTATCCGCTTTACCCTCGGTTCTGTTTCTCTGATCCCTGTAATCATGATCTTCTCCCGGAAAAAACCGGAGAAAAAAGTCGCGCGGAACACGCTGATTGCCTCCGTCTGCGGCGGTATTGTTCTGTTTATCGCGTCTGACTTGCAGCAGTGGGGCGTTCAGTTTACAGAAACAGCGGGCAAAGCAGGCTTTATCACGGGTCTTTATATTGTGCTGGTGCCCATTGCACAGTTGATTCTGTTCAGAAAGAGCACGCCTCTGACGGTGTGGATCGGTGCGGTCAGCGCAGTCTGCGGTCTGTATCTGCTCAGCATGACCGGTGCTTACAAAGTGGAACTCGGCGATATTCTTCTGATCATCGGCGCGTTCTTCTGGACGGCGCACATTCTAATTATCGACCATTTCAACGAGACGGGCGTGGATGCGCTGCGTCTGGCCTGCGGACAGTTTGCGGTGTGCGGTGTGCTGAATCTGATCGGCGCATTGATCTTCGAGCCTCTGACGATTACGGCGGTACAGTCTGCGCTGCTGCCGCTGCTCTATGGCGGTCTGATGAGTGTGGGTGTGGCGTACACTTTGCAGATCATCGGTCAGCGCGACGCGGAGCCGACCACAGCCTCTATCATCATGTCGCTGGAGAGTTTATTCTCCTGCGTGGGCGGGGTACTGTTCCTTCATGAGATCATGGCGCCCTCAAATTACATCGGCTGTGTGCTGATGCTGACAGGTACCGTGCTTGCACAGATTCCGGGGAAGAAAAAGAGTTAATTGATATCATGCGGCGGCAGGATATAAAATCCTGCCGCCGATTTTTTTGAAAAAAGGCAATCCGCACAAATACAGGCGAAAACTTTCGGCGGGGAGTTTCTTTGGTAAATCTTGCAATTTCTGACAGGAAACGATATAATAGTAGCATTACAAAGACCTGTGAGAGGGGATGGAACGAATGAATAAACTGATTGAATGTCTTGAAAACCGGGTCGGGAACTATATTTTCCCGTTCTTCTGGCAGCATGGTGAGGATGATGATCGTCTGATCGAGGAAATCGAAGCGATCTATCAGAGCGGCATCCGTGCGCTCTGTGTGGAATCCCGCACCCATGAGCAGTTCTGTGAGGATCCATGGTGGCACACGATGGATGTGATTCTCGGTGCCTGCAAAGAGCGCGGCATGAAGGTATGGTTATTGGATGACAAACACTTCCCGTCGGGCTATGCAAATGGGATCATTGCAAAGAAATATCCCGATCAGAAAATGTGGGGTATCACGGAGCGTCACATGGACGTGGTAGGACCCCAGAAGGATGCGTCCGTCATGTATCAGTGGAAAACCTCGGCAGAGGATATCCTGCTGGGCATCTACGCCTGCCGCCGCGTGGAAGGAGAAGAGACGCTGACAGGGGACGTGATCGACCTCACAGACAAGGTCTATGACGATATGGTCTATTTTGACTTGCCGGAGGGCTGCTACCGCATTGTCTATCTGTTCAAGACCCGCTCCGGCATCAGTGACGGATATCTGCAGTACTGCGATAAGCTGACGGAGCTCGGCGGGGATGCGTTCATCGAGGCGGTCTATGAACCCCATTATGCGCATTACAGGGACGAATTCGGCAAGACCTTTGCGGGATTCTTTGCCGATGAGCCGTGCTTCGGCAACCACGCCCGCAGCGGTTCTTTTGCGGAATTCGGGCATAAATATGTCCATTTCCCGTATGCTGACGAGGTGCTGACGCGGCTGGAAGAAAAATATGGCAAAGCGGCGAAGGCGATGCTGCCGGGTCTGTGGTTTGATACAGCGGACTGCACGGCAAAGAAAATCCGGCTTGCTTATATGGATGTCATCACGGCGATGTACAGCAAGTATTTCACCTATAAGCTGGGCAACTGGTGCCGGGAGCACGGGGTGGAATATATCGGTCACGTCATCGAGGATGCGGAGCAGCACGCCATGACCCAGAATTCCGGCGGGCACTATTTCCGTGCGCTGGACGGGCAGGATATGGCGGGAATCGACGTGGTACTGAATCAGGTCGTGCCGGGCATGTCGGACAACATCATCACCGTGCCCTGCAACTACGATATCTCCGATCCGGGCATGTTCCATTTCACACTGCCCAAGCTGGGGTCTTCCCATGCGCACATCCAGAAGCTGAAAAAGGGACGTGCCATGTGCGAAATCTACGGCGCTTACGGCTGGGCGGAAGGTCTCAAGATGATGAAGTGGCTGACGGACCTCATGCTGGTGCGCGGCATCAACCGGTTCGTTCCCCACGCTTTCACGCCGAAATTCCCGGATTACGACTGTCCGCCCCACATGTATGCGGGCGGAAACAATCCTCAGTATGCGGATTTCCGCCGGTTGATGGAGTATATGAACCGTATCTGTCATATCAATGACGGCGGTGTGCACAAGGCGGATGCAGCGCTGCTCTATCATGCGGAGGCTTACTGGGCAAACGGTCGGGGCGGCTATGAGAGCATCAACGATGCGGGCAAGTATCTCACCCAGCATCAGATGGACTATGATATCGTTCCCGCCGATTATCTGACGGAGGCAAAGGTACAGGATGGTCGGCTGTGTCTCGGCGATGAAACCTATCCCTGCCTTATCGTACCGGGGGCAAAGACGCTGCCGGATGCGATCATCAAAACGGTTCTGCGGCTGAGGGCGGACGGACTTCCGGTCATGATCGTGGGAGAATATCCCTTCGTTTCCGAAACCGGGGCGGCGGTGGACTTTGCTGCTGCAAAAATTCCCTGTATTCCGGTCTGTGATCTTGAAAAAGCCATCCGCGGTGCGGGAATGTCGGATGTTCAGACGGTGAAGGTGAACTGTGCCTGTGCACAGAAGGATCTGCGGATTTATCACTACATCCACGGCGGTACGCATTTCTATATGATGACAAACGAGGGTATTCACGATACCGTGGACTGCACACTGCGGCTTTCTGCCTTTGCGGGCGGGGACTATGCCGTATATGATGCGATGGAGAACAAAGCCGTCTGCGATCACAGTGAGGACGGGTGCGTTGATGTGGTTCTGGCGCCCTACGAGTCCCGCTTCTTTATCTTCGGCGATCTTCCGGAAAATCTGTCCCGGGCGGAGCATACGGAAATCGTTGCCGCGTATCCGCTGGAATGCCGCTGGGATATCTTTACGGCGACCCAGGCGGAATATCCGATCTTTACGCCCTACCGCACCACGGACAAGCTGTTCAATATGACCGGGCGGGATGCGCTGCCGCGCTTCTCCGGGCATATCCAGTATGAAGCGTCGGTGAAGCTCTCCGAAGTTCTTGAGGACATGCGGATCATCCTTGACCTCGGTGCCGTCGGTGAGACTGCGGCGCTGCTCATCAACGGCGACCGTGTCGGCGTCCGCATCGCGCCGCCCTACCGCTTCGATATCACGGAGTATGTGAAGAACGGCATGAATACCGTGACGGTGGAGGTCACCAATCACCTCGGCTATCAGATGCGGGACGGATTCTCGAAGTTCATGATCTTTGAGCCCTCCGGACTTCTGGGGCCGGTGAAGGTGGAAATATTTAGACTGGTATAAGCGAATAAGAAACGTGACTGCGGCAAAAACGACATTTGCGGCAGTCACTTTTTTCTGATGATTCTTTTCAAAAAACGCAATCAGCTGATATCCTTTTTCATTCTGGCAGTGAATACGGTGACAGCCAGAATATAGCAGAGGACGCCGGAGACAAGGGCGCAGAGCAGATCGGCGGGCAGGGTATCCATGGCGCCGCCCAAAGGCAGTCTTGCCAGCCTGACGCCGTGATAGAACGGGAGCATTTCCGCTGTTTTCCGGATTATGCCGCCGATGGTATTCACATCCATCCAGATGCCGCCGATCATACCGACAGCAGAGATGATGATGGAGCAGAGACCGGGGGCGGATTTCTCACTGACAGCCGTACCGAACAGCATGCCGACCCCGACAAACAGGAAAAGAGACGGGATCAGAAGCAGATACGAAAGAAGCATAGCCGGGATGGAGAGCGGATCTCCCTGACAAAGGCTCACAAGAAACGCCGCAAGGAAGCATGCTGCCATCTGTGCAAGACCGAGGACACACATGGGCAGCGTATAGCCGACGACGTAGTCCGCAGCGCGCATGGGGGATGCGTACAGGCGGAGCAGAAGAGCCGTGGTACGGTCCTTGGATACCTGAATGGCGGTAAAGAGCATGACGAAGGTCAGCCCGAAATAGGCGATGGCGGGAGCAAGGGAACGGATATGGAAAACAGTGACCTCTGCCTCCGGCGGAAGGCTGCTGTCCACGATGCTCATGATCAAAAGCATCATGATGGGAAAACCGAGACACAGGATATAGCTGAGCGGATCGCGGCGGATCTCCTTGCCCGTGCGGGCTGCAAATACGGTGCTTTTCATCTGATTCCCTCCACGATGGAGACGAAAATGTCTTCCAGTTTTTCTTTTCCCGTCTGTCTGCGCAGCTCCTCCATGGTACCTGCACAGATGAGATCGCCCCGGACCATGATGGCGATGCGGTCGGACAGTTCCTCCGCTTCTTCCATATAGTGGGTTGTCAGGATGATGGTGATTTTGTGATGCAGCGTCTCAATGACATGCCAGAGCTCGCGTCTTGCAAGCACGTCAAGGCCGAGGGTGGGTTCGTCGAGATATAAGACCTTCGGTTCCGTGATCAGCGCCATGGCGATGCTCAGTTTTCTCTGCCAGCCGCCGGAGAGGGTCTTGACTTTTTCGTTTCTGATTTCATCAAAGCCGAACCGCGCAATCATTTCTTCTGCGGTTTTTGCCCGGTCGAAGCCGTAGATGCCGGCGATGAATTCAAGATTTTCTTTGACTGTCAGATTGGGTGCGACGGCGGTTTCCTGCGGAGAAATGTTTCCGAGTATTTTTACAGTATCGGGCTCTTTTGTGATGCTGTGTCCCATGATCTCCGCATCTCCCGCAGTGGGGACGGAAAGCCCTGTCAGCATCCGTATGGTGGTGGTTTTTCCGGCACCGTTGACACCGAGGAAAGCAAAGATTTCACCTTCCCGGACCTCCAGATTCAGGCCTTTGACGGCGGTTTTGGCACCGAACTCCTTCCGCAGATTTTTAATTCTGATGGCTGTATTCATGGTTATAACCTTTCTTTATCCGATAGCTTTGCGTTGATTGCGTTGATATCCTCCCGACACAGACGATACTGGATGCCCCAGCAGACCGCATAGGTCGCAACAAGGCTGACCGTCGTTGTCACCATACTGGTCACGTACCGGGAAAATCCCCATGCGATGCAGGCGACCGGGATCCATGCGGCGAGCATGATGCCAAGGAACAGAATGCTCTGAATGACAAGACCGATCTTTCTTGCTTCAAATACCGCAGTTCCTGCCGAGGTGATGCCGCTCATCACGCCGACCAGAAGCAGCTGCACGATGAAAGCATGAAGAGAATCCGGAAAGCGTGCAGCAAACTCCGGGAGAAGGGGATTGCTTCCGGAGGCGTTGAGGATCAGCCACTGGATTACAAGGGTGATGGCGATCCTTGGGCGCCGACAATCACGGTGTCGGACGCAACGACGCTGGCGGGCGACACGGCAAGCG
>JAKSPR010000196.1 GCA_024404655.1 Clostridia bacterium
TGTCCAGTCAATGACTTCTCACAAATATATTTTCCGGGAGGACATTGAATGGGTACTTGTATCGTACAGAGACTAAAGTTTTTCGTTGGTGGTTGAAGTGGGCGGCATCAAACCGGATGCGATATCCAAAGAGAAATAGCGCTTTTTTGGCGTCAGGGCATTTCGACGCCTGCGGGCATGTGGCCTTTTGAAAAATGGTCGACCCCTATCAGGGCTTCGCCCTGATAGGTCAAAACTTTCAAAGAGGATGATGTTAATCGTCGATCTCAAGGTGCGCCTTGATGATCTTATCATACCCCTTAAGTGCAGCCTTCTCATTCTTCTTATAATACGATGCAAAGTCCTTCGAGCCCTGTTTCATCAGCAGCGTCAGCGACCACTGCATATTACCGGATTCATACACATAACCGAAATTTTGCGTTCTTCCGCCCAGAATCAGGTCCAGCATGTGCACGGACATCTCATCTCTGGAATACTTCTCCGTCAGGACGATATCATAAACTGCAGGGACGCAGGTACGGTACGATTCCGCGCTGAGTGCCTCGAGGACGACACCTGTTCTCTCTGCGTCTGTGATGGTCTTAGGAATACAGATGAGCGGAGCGTGTCCGTCGACGTGGGTATAGTAAGCCTCCTGAGCCTCATCATATTTCGGGAACGGGATGATGCCGAAATTTGCCTGCATATTCCGGAGTTCATCAATGACATAAATCCGGAGTGCTGCGAACAGTGTCTTTCCCTGATCGAACATGGAAGCGACGGCGTGGTCATGGGAAATATTGAGTTTTGCGGTATAGTTATCATTGACGACATACGTCTGGTGGCCGTCATGGAGCAGGGCATCGACCTTCTCGACGATAGAGACCATTCTCTCGGTATTGAGGGTGAGCTGTGGGATACCGTCCTTATCTGTGGTTGTGACCTTCTGACCGAGGGCGAACATCCAGTTGACGATGGCGCTGTTATCATGGGTCGTGAAGCCGTAGAGGTCCTGATCATCAAAGGTACCGTCACCATTCAGGTCGGTGGAGATATCCGCGATCATATCATCCATGCGGTCGATGGTCCATTTTCCGTCATTGACGAGGTCATAGATATCGGCGAAATCGTAATTTGCGGCGAGCTCCTTATTATAGACCATACACCATGCGTAGTCGATGGCGGAGAGGCACAGGTCGCTGACGGCGAGGTACAGACGTCCTCCGATGGTAAGCTCATCGGAGACGCTCTTATTCCACCAGGGCTTTGTGAAGTCTACATACGGGATATCATACCAGTTATAAAGCAGACCGGATGCAGCCAGCGTTCCTGCATGCAGCGTATGGACGAGGGCGATATCGCAGTAATCGGAGCCTGCCATGACGTTCTTTCTGATGACCTCCGGCGGGTAGGTCTCCGGAGCTTCTGTCTCATAGATGGGAACGAGCTTGATGTTGAGGCGTTCCTCTACTGCTGTATTGCGGCGGAAGACGGCGTCGTTGATGGTCTCACCGTTCTCTGCTTCCGCGGAGAGCTCCTTCATGTGGTGGTCAGCGTCTCTGGACTGGATGCGGAATTCATAACCACCGAAATTGGCGTCTGCCGGGATATTCTCCCGGATGGCAAAGCGCGGATTTTCCTCAGTTACAGCCTCGGTTTCGCCTGAGGGCTGTGAATCGGTACTGCCGTCTGTCTTTCCTGTTTCTGCATCTCCGCAGGAGCCAAGTGCTGCCGTGGAAAGGGTCAGCGCTGCCAAAAGGAGCGCAAAACTGCGCTTTTTGTCTGTAAATTTCATGTTTGAGACCATGACTTTCGCCATGCGAAAGTTTCCTTTCATTTTGAAATTTTTCCGGGTATCAGGTATTTTTTCTATCATAGCATAGAACGCCCGAAAAATCAAGGGAAATGCGGAAATTCCTTTGTTTTTCAATCAAAAACCGCAAACGGTCCGGAAAAAAAGTAACTCTGCGAAGCATGCAAGGGCGACCGCAAAGCCCTTGCCGGTCACACTACAAAGTCGGATAAAAACAAAATCAAGCCGAGGGCAGAACCCCGTCTGAATCGCCGCACTCTTAACAGGAAATCCAATAATCAACATTCCCCCAAAACACCACAAAAAAAATCAGTATGCTCCGCGAAGCATGCAAGGGCGACCGCAAAGCCCTTGCCGGTCACACCACGAAACCGGATAAAAACAAAATCAAGCCGAGGGCAGAACCCCGTCTGAATTGCCGCACCCTTAACAGGTAACCCAATAATCAACACTTCCCCAAAACATCACAAACAAAATCAGTATGCTCCGCGAAGCATGCAAGGGCGACCGCAAAGCCCTTGCCGGTCACACCACGAAACCGGATGAAAACAAAACCAGGCCGAGGGCAGAAACACATCCCAATCACCCTATAATTTACAATTTATTCACAACTAATTAGAACAATCGTTTGCATTTTGGAAAGAAATATGCTATAATAGAACCATACGCAGGATCATGTGTTCGTTTCTTTGATCCTGTAAAGAAGAGAAAGGAAATCAATCTTATGGAAAAGCTGACCAAAAAAGAACAGCTTGTCTATGATTTCATCGTAGACACGATCCGCCGTGACGGATACGCTCCCTCCGTCCGCGATATCGCAGCCGCGGTCAATATGAAAAGTACCTCCACCGTGCACCATTACATCGGCAGACTGGAGGAAAAGGGCTACATCCAGAAGGAGACAGGTAAGAGCCGTACCCTGCGCATCGACAAGAGCGATGAGGAAAATGCAGACCGCATCCCCGTCCTCGGCCGCGTCGCAGCAGGTCAGCCGATCCTCGCTGTTGAGAACTTTGAGGGCTATATCGACTTCCACGTCAACAAGCGCCGCTACAGCCCCGACAACCTGTTTGCACTGATCATCAAGGGTGAATCCATGATCGAGGCAGGCATCATGAACGGCGATACCGTCATTGTCGAGAGAACCTCCTACGCAAGAAACGGTGATATCGTCATCGCTCTGGTGGGAGATGAGGCGACCTGCAAGAAGTTCTACCGTGAAGAGGGACACTTCCGTCTGCAGCCCTGCAACAGTACCATGGATCCTATTATTGTTGATGATGTCGTGCTGCTGGGTAAGGTCATCGGATGCTACAGAATGTATAATTGAAATTTGATTTAGGAAACCGCTGCGGAGAATATCTGCAGCGGTTTTTTGCGGTTCAGCCGGGGTTCTGCCCTCGACCGGGTTTGGTTTTTATCCGTCTTCGTGTGCTTACGGAACATAATGTCGATGCTTTTGAAATTCATGAAGTGGATACGGATACCTCGTTCCACAACACCATCATGAAAGAGGGGGTTCTGATCGTATGAAGAAAACGGAAAGGGCACGCATCCTGAGAATCATTTCTCTGTGGGATGAACTGAAAAAGAAAGTTGAATATAAACTTTATGAAGATAGGCTGCCCGAACGGGCAGCTTGTTTTGCGTTACAGAGAAAATATCCCCCCAAAAAAACAACAGCAGCCCCATCAAAGGAACTGCTGTCGGAAGCTATCAAATTTTCAGAACTTACATCAGGATGCAGCCGTGGTATCCTCGCCGGAATCAATGTTTCTGACGATGACGCCGTTTTCAAAGAGACCGGTATAGACGCGGCCGGAGGCGAAGCGATACTCGCCCTCACCGTTCATTTCGTTGTCGTGGAAGTGGCCCACATACTCATCGCCGTTGGCCCAAGTGTAGGTACCGAAGCCGGTGCGTGCGTCTGCTGCGAAGTCGCCGGAGTAGACGTCGCCGTTGGCGAAACGATAGGTGCCTGTGCCCTCTTTCAGCTCGTTGACATACTCGCCGGTATAGGAGCTGCCGTCAGACCACTGGTAGACGCCGTAGCCCTCCTTGCGGTCGTTGACGAAGTCGCCGGAGTAATAGCTGCCGTCGAACCACTTATAGACGCCCTTGCCGTTCTTCATGCCGTCTGCAAAGGTTCCCTTGTACTCGTCACCGTTGGCATAGGAGAAGATGCCCTCGCCGCTGATGACGCCTGCGGCGAACTGACCGGTATAGATGTCCCCCGTGCTGTATTCCAGCGTTCCTTCGCCTTCCATGCGCAGGGAACTGTTGAGGGAGCCGGTATAGACGTCGCCGTTTGAGAAGGTGACGGTCTTTGCCAGCATATCGACCTTGGCGGTCGTGCCGTCAGAGTAATAGAGGTCGCCTTTCTGCGGGATGCCGTTTGCATCGACGGTGCCGAAGAACTTGACATAGCCGCCGATCTCGGTATTCAGCTTGATGTAGCGCAGACCGTAGGCGTAAATGGCGGCGAAAACCGCGATCACACAGATCAGGGCTGCGATGCAGGCATAGAGCAGAATCTGCCCTGTGGTCAGATGCCGCTTGGGACGTTTCTTTCTCGGGGTGACGGGAGAACCGCCCTCCTCGGGAATTTCCACTTCGTATGCGCTCATAGTCAGACGTTTCCGGTGATCCGCTTTTGGAGGCGGAACCGGCTCCTTTCTTCGTGACAGGGGATTGGACTGTATTTCGGATTACAGGGATTCGATCAGGCTGTTCAGCATGTTGACAAGTCCCGGGATGACCATGGTGGAGACGTAGGCAACGACGGCGAACACGGCAATGCTCAGCAGTACCATCCACATATTGGCGTCAGACGCGGTCTTGGCGGAATACATGGCGGCGGCACGGTCCTTGTTCTTCGGGTCGATATACAAGGGGATGTCGGACAGCTTGCGGGTGTCCTTTTTGCCCTTCATCTCCCCCTCTGCCGGGGGAACCTCACGGACGATGCGCTGAAAGGCGGGGTTCCGCCGGATGTTCAGACGCACGAAGATGTTGAGGTCCTGTTCCGCCTCACGCAGGGTCTTTGCCGTCTCCGGGGAGAAGGCCTCGTTTTCAAGGAGAAAGCGGACCAGCTCGCCGATGGTGCGGCGGTGATAGACTGTTGCAAAGCCTGCTGCACAGGCGCCGATGAAAAACGCGAAGATGATCAGATTCAGAGAGGCCAGATGGGGATCCGTAAACAATGCAATCAGATTATCCATAACGATACATGTTCCTCTTTCGGTACGGCGGGGCTTGTTTGAAAGACGGGGGAATTACTTCTTTTCCAGCTTGCACTGGCCGCCCATGTAGGGACGGAGAACTTCGGGGATCAGGACGGAGCCGTCAGCCTGCAGGTTGTTTTCAAGGAAGGCGATCAGCATACGGGGCGGAGCCACAACAGTGTTGTTGAGGGTGTGGGGCAGGTAGGTCTTGCCGTCTGCGCCCTTGATGCGGATCTGCAGTCTGCGCGCCTGTGCGTCGCCGAGGTTGGAGCAGGAGCAGACCTCGAAATACTTCTTCTGTCTGGGGGACCATGCTTCGATATCGCAGGACTTGACCTTTAAGTCAGCTAAGTCTCCGGAGCAGCATTCCAGCTGTCTTACCGGAATATCGAGGGAGCGGAACAGCTCGACAGAGTATCTCCACATCTTCTCGTACCAGTCCATAGAATCCTCGGGCTTGCAGACGATGATCATTTCCTGCTTCTCGAACTGATGGATTCTGTAGACGCCGCGCTCCTCGATGCCGTGTGCACCCTTTTCCTTGCGGAAGCAGGGGGAATAGGAGGTGAGCTTCTGGGGCAGCTGATCCTCGGTGAGGATCTGACCGATGAACTTACCGATCATGGAGTGCTCGGAGGTACCGATGAGGTA
>JAKSPR010000197.1 GCA_024404655.1 Clostridia bacterium
TTGGCGTGGAGCCCCCTCTCCCTTCTTCCAAATCGTTCCCCCGGCGTGTGCCGTGAAATATTCAGCTCTCCTGCCAAGGAGCATCCCTCCATCAAAAAGAATCCCAAAGAAGCCCAGCCGGGCTTCTTTCCCCCCGGCGGCGTCCGCCGCCGGTGTTCATTCTGTGAACATCCCGTGAATGCCGACGGGAAATTGTAGAAATTAAAGAAAATAAGGAAAAACGCCTGCCGGCGGCGGCTTCTTGTTCATGAAATATTCACAAATCCGTGCTATACTTGCATTATGTGAAAAACCATGGGGAAAGTGTGCTTGTATGCCGGTTTCCCCGTGAAAAAAGGAAAGGATATAAACCATGATTAAAATTGAGAATCTGGTAAAGACTTACGGCGATATCCGCGCCGTTGACAATATCAGCTTCGAGGTCAATGAGGGTGAGATCGTCGGTTTCCTCGGTCCGAACGGCGCGGGAAAATCCACGACCATGAATATGCTCACCGGTTACCTGTCTTCCACTTCCGGCAAGGCGATGATCGACGGCATTGATATCCTCGAACAGCCTCTGGAGGCAAAGAAGCGGATCGGCTTCCTCCCCGAACAGCCGCCGCTGTATCTGGATATGACCGTTGAGGAATACTTGAACTTCATTTATGACTTAAAGGGCTGTAAACTGAACAGAAAACGTCATCTGCTGGAGATCTGCGAGGTCGTCCGCATCACGGATGTTTATAAGAGAATCATCAGAAACCTGTCCAAGGGCTATCGCCAGCGTGTCGGTATCGCACAGGCACTGGTGGGCAACCCCAAGGTCATCATCTTCGATGAGCCGACGGTCGGCCTTGACCCCAAGCAGATCGTCGAGATCAGAAACCTGATCAGAACCCTCGGCAAGAATCATACCGTCATTCTCTCCACCCATATCCTCCCCGAGGTTTCCGCGGTCTGTGAACGAATCGTCGTCATCAATAAGGGACGCCTGATCGCCAATGAAAAGACTGAGGATATTTCCCGCCTCGTCGACGGATTCCGCAGACTGTGCGTCAAGATCGTCGGTCCGAAGGATGAGGTCGTCGCCGCACTGAAGGCAACACAGGGCATTTCTTACTGTGAAGTCCTTGGCGAGCGCGAGGCTGGCTCCACCGCATATCTGGTCGAGTCCGATCCCGGCGTGGATATCCGCAAGCCGCTGTTCTTCACCCTTGCTTCCCATAACTGGCCGATGATCGGTGAGGAAGCCATGGGCACCAACCTTGAGGACGTCTTCCTTGCCCTGCTCGAAAAGAACGACGAGCGCAAGAAGCGCGCCGCAAATGCCGGCGGAACCAATGCAAACGGCGTTGTCCGCGGCGTTGTCACCGGCAAAAAGTAAAGAACCAAACAAAAACTTCATAGGAGGCATTCCATGCAGGCCATTTATAAACGGGAGATGCGTGCCTACTTCACCTCTCCGATCGGCTATATCTTCATCGCCGTGTTCTTTATCGCAAACGGCGCACTGTTCTCTTACCTGACACTCCAGGCAGGTGATAACAGCGATATTTCCACTTACTTCCTTATGACCCTGTTCCTTTTCATCATTCTGATTCCGCTGCTCACCATGAAGCTGTTCTGTGAGGAACGCAAGCAGAAGACAGAGCAGCTGCTGCTCACCGCCCCCATCAGCCTGACCGATATGGTCGGCGCAAAGTTCCTTGCCGCTTATACCATGTTCGCAGGAACGTTCCTCGCCGCTGCCGTCTGCGGCCTCATTCCCTACTTCATTTATTGTGAGCAGGTCAATCTTGCGCTGATCATCGGCAACGTGGTCGGTATTCTTCTGATCGGCGGAGCATTTGTCGCCATCGGACTTTTCGTATCTTCCCTGACCGAGAACCAGTTTACCGCAGCCATTTCCACCATCGCCATCATCGCGCTGCTGCTGTTCATCAGCTTTGCAAACTCCTATATCGGCGCAGCACCCATCCGCGTGATGCTCAGCTGGATCTCCATTTTCGCACGGTTCTATGATTTCACTTACGGAATTCTGAACATTGCTTCGCTGCTTTATTACGCATCCATCATGTTCGTGTTCCTCTTCCTCACCGTCCGCATTTATGAACGCCGCCGTTGGGGCTGATCTTCCGAGAGTATTGAAGAAAGGATAAGAACATGAGTAGTCAGTCTGTTACCCAGAGCCGGAAGTTCAAATACGGTACCGTCTCTGTGATCTTCACCGCCGTGGTCATCGCGGCAATCGTGGTGCTCAACGTCGTCGTCACGGCGCTGACCCAGAAATTCTCCCTCTACGTCGATATGACGGAGAAGGACCTGTACTCCATTTCCGAGCAATGTGATACAATCATCCGCGAGCTGCAGGAAAAGCACGAAAACGATGTGGTCCCGCTGCACTATAACATCATTTTCTGCGCGCCCGCCGATACACTGGAAAATACCCAGACCTCCAAGATGATCCACTCCTTTGCAAAGGATCTGGCATCCACTTACCCGGACCTCATTTCCGTGGACTACATCGACATCATCACCTATCCCTCCAAGGCTGAGGCTTATACCACCACCACCGCTGATACAGTCAAGACCACCGACGTCATCATCGAAAGTGCAACCGGTTACAGAAAATTCGCTCAGCAGGCATTCTACGTCTTCGCGGAATCCACCGGCAATGTCTTCGCTTTCAACGGTGAACTGAAATTCGTCTCCGCATTCTTACAGCTGGCAGGCGAGTACAACCCCGTGGCTGTCTTCCTCTCCGGTCACGGTGAGGACAACGCCGCTGCCATGATGGCGCTTTTTGACGCCGCACTCTTCGACGTGCTGGAACTGAACCTCCAGAAGGGCGTACAGAATGACCGCTGGAACTTAAAGCCCGGTGAGCTTCCGCCCTACGCAAAGGTCCTTGTCGTCAACAACCCCAAATATGACTATATCGGCGCAAACGACGACGGCCTTGTCAATGAAATTGACGTCATCGACAGCTTCCTTGAGATCAAGGACGACGGATCTTCCGGCAACATGATCATCAATATGAACGCAAAGACCGCAGGTACCCTTTCCGAACTTGAAACATACCTCATCGAGTGGGGCATCCAGTTCGGTCAGGCTATGGTCAAGGACAGCGCAAGCGCAACCTCCGTCGACGGTCAGACCATCATTGCGACCCTCGCCACCGAAGGTCTCGGCGCATCCCTGCACAAGAGCCTCCGCGAAAACCTTTCCTCCGTCCCGCTGACCATCGTCAAGAACGCCTGCCCCATTTATCAGCTCTATGATAATAAGGACAGCCGCTCCGTTTCCTCCGTCCTGACCACCACCCGTACCGCTGAGGCTTATCCCGCAGACGGTGAAGGCGATCCCGTCCGCGGTCAGTACGACCTGATGACCCTCGTCCGCGAGACCCGTTATATCGACAACAAGCAGTGTTACTCCTACGTGCTTGCATGCTCCAGCGCAAACTTCTGCGATTCCACCTATATGGCACAGAAGCAGTACGGCAACTCCGATATTATCTTCTCCGCCATGCATGAATTCGGCAAGGATACCGTTCCGGTCGATATCAAGTTCAAAGTGCTTGACGATATGGGACTTTCCATTTCCACCCAGCAGGCTAACGGCTGGACCGTTGCCATCGTCGCCGTTGTTCCGATCATCATGCTCGTCATGGGCTGCGCCGTTTATATCAGGAGAAAACACTTATGATGTTATTTACCGAAAACGAAGAAACCAAGGAGAATGAGAGCACGCAGGCAGAGGGTTCCGCAGCAGTGGAAGCCTCCGGCCCCTCCGAGATCGACAAGCTCCATGAGGACTACCGCCGCTTCGGCATCGAGGGCGGAGACGAGGAATCCATGGACTCCATCGCCGACATTCTCTCCACCTTCCAGTCCGAAGGCGAAGAGGGAGAAAAGAAGGACGACAAGGCAGGAAAGAAATCCGACCTTTCCAAGAAAAAGTTCCTCATCCCGATTCTTACAGCCTGCGCCGTCGTCGGTCTGATCCTCTATTATGCCGTTCTGCTTCCCATGCTGAAGACCGCTGACCCCACCAAGGAGATCCCGCCCATCAACACATGGCTTGATCAGCAGGTGGAAAACGGCGCCATGTCCGATGCGGAGCGCACTGCCCTGCTGAGCACCGGCAAATGCGAGGTCCTCGGTTCCCAGAACCGTATCCTCATGTTCAACCATGTGGAAAAGGCCAATATCCAGTCCGTTGAGGTCCACAACACCCACGGCACCTACACCTTCTACCGTGATTCCAGCGATAACTTCGCCATTCTCGGAGCGGAGACCACGTCCTATTCCAAGGAAATGCTTTCTTCCCTCGTCGTCAGCTCCGGCTACACCCTGTCCATGACCCGTGTCTCCGAGATCTGCGAGGATATGCACGAATATGGTCTTGCGCCCGAAGATGAACCTTCCTATTATACCCTGACTACCACCTCCGGCGTCACCCACACCGTGTATATCGGCAGCCCCATTCCCACGGGCGCAGGTTATTACTGCTCCTATGAGGACAGACCCGCCGTCTACGTCCTTGACAGCACGCTTGCTTCCACCCTGCTTGCCGACGTCAAAGACCTGATGACCGCCATCCTCACCTATGCGGTTTCTTCCACCAATTATTATACCATCACCAATTTCGAGATGACGAAAAACGGCGAACGCTTCCTGGAGGTCAATTACCTGACCGATGCGGAGCGTGTGCAGACCGCTTCCACCTCCGTCTGGCGCATGGTTTACCCCGAGGGCGGTTATACGCCGTCTTCCTCCGGCTATGACGGCATGCTGCAGACCTTCTCCTCCTTCATCGGCAACCGGGTGCTGGAATATAACGTTCTGAAACTCGATGAGGATGAAATCTCCGATGAGGAGATCGCAGTCCTCGATAAGTACGGTCTTGCACAGCCGGAAACCACCGTTTCCTTTGACTACACGGACCCCGATCAGGGATATACCGTCACCAACAGCCTGTGGTTCTCCAAGATGACCGAGGAAGGTACCTATTACGTATACTCCTGGCTGTTCAATCTGATTTCCGAAATCGACGCGGCAAACTATCCGTGGATCGGCTATGACATTCTTGATTTCATTGATAAGCCTGTCTTCCAGATGAACATCAATAATGTCGGCAAGGTTGAAATCTACGCAGGTCCCGCGGCGGATGCGGATACGCAGGTACAGGCGGATTATCGTCTGAACGGCGAAGGTCAGGCCCTGATCGTCACCGAGGATAAGTCCGGCAAGACGCTGGATACCCAGAACTACCGTCAGCTTTACAAGACGATGCTGTCCATCAACATCGAAGGCTACACCGAAGACGATTCCACCGAGGAATCCACACTGTTTGCGACGCTGAAAGTCACAACGAAGTCGGATGTTGTCACGGAGTATAAGTTCTATTCGTACTCCACCAGACGCTGCTTTATGACGATCAACGGCGAAGGCGAGTTCTACGTCATGCGCGATCAGGTCAGAAAGATGCTGTCCGATGCGCAGAAGGTCATCGACGGTGTTGCCGTCAGCTCTGACGCAAGAAGTTAAGTTTATTTGTTAGAAAATCGCGCTCCGGTGCCTGAACAGCGGAGCGCGATTTTTTCCTGAAATCGGGCTGCATTCAGGGGGGGGAAAGGGGGGGGACGGGCGCGCACACGCCCCGCCAGCGACGCCGCCAGC
>JAKSPR010000198.1 GCA_024404655.1 Clostridia bacterium
TCATAAGAAATCCTCCTTTTTCTGTCAGGGCGGAATGCCCGGTCTGGAATCATCTGCCGGAAAACAGGATCATGCCAAAACGAAAAACACAAGGGGGTGGGATAAGACGGGACACGTTTCAGAGAAGAGCAAGAATTTCTTCACGGGATGCGACACCCGTGATACCGATTTTGCGGATAGTAACGGCGGAAGCGGCGGAGGCATATACGGCGGCTGTACCGGGATCGGCTCCCGCTGCTGTCAGTGCTGCAAAGGCTGAGAGGGAAGTATCGCCTGCACCGCAGATATCAATGGGCGGCTCTGTAGGAATGGCAGCGGTCCGACAGGAACTGCCGTCTTTTGCATAGAAGAAACTCCCTTTGTTGCCGAGGGTCAGAAGAACGGAGCATCCGGTATGAGCTGAAATCGTCTTTGCGTTTTCCGCATCGTCATCTTATATGGCAAGCGACAGTCGTGAAAGCGCCGCACGGCATTCCAGTTCATTGGGTTTTAAGATCATGTTCTGACCGCAGAACAGTTCGGCTCGCTCGCGGCTGTCGACGATGACAGGAATGGAGAGCTTTGCAAGCCGTTCTCTTACCAGTGCGGTCACGACACCGTGATCAAACTGATCACAGACGCAGAGCACATCGAGATTACTTTCCGCTTTGTCAAGCCATGCAAGCACTGCCTTTTCCGATGCGGGTGCTGGCGGGGTCTGGGCTGCAAAGTCGATGCGGGGATCTTCATAAATAACATCGGAAATACCGCATCGCATGGGTTTGCAGTAGGCATTTGTAACTCGTCCGGGCTCACAGATCAGCCCTTCTGCGTCAATGCCGCGGGCAGCAAACTCATGCTTCATGAGCATGCCGCGCCAGTCGTCACCGGAAAGACCGCAGACAGAAACTGAAGCCGGGTTCAGCGCTGCCATATTGGAAGCGACATTTCCCGCAGCACCGAGCGAGATTTTCTCTTTTACCACAGGAAGCGGATAGTGCGGCGTTTCGCGGGAAAGCTGGCTGATTTTCATATCGGCATACCAGTAGATATCCAGAGCAAAATCTCCGAGCACGCCAAGTCTGACTGCATCAAGCTTTGATAAATCAAAGGCCTTCATCATACATCCGCCTTTTCAAGAGCCATTAACTGGTTATAGAGTACCGGAATGGTAACGGCATGATCACCGACAAAATGCCATCCCCAACCACCGCGGGAAACGGGGCGGTTTACAATGTTCTTGCGTGGACGGTAGTAATAGTTGGGATCGTCGTAACCGATGTTCTTTCTGAAATCACCGAGGTCACGCAGATCAAAATTGGCTGTCGTGATATGGAAAGTAGGATAACCGAGATTGCGGGCGATGGAAAGCGCTTTTAAGAAAACCTCCGGACCGATGACAGCAGAACCGAAATTCAGATAAACACCGCCGTCAAGCTCAGTAACAGAATATGCAAACCGCTTGAAGTCCACCCCGCTGCACTTGCCGATGTTTGCCATATCGCAGGTCGGGGACTGATGAATGATATCCGTACCCAGAGCGATATGATAGGTTGCGGGAATATCAAGCTTGTAAAGATTCCAGAAAACGCAGTCATCTTTGTGAGGGAAACGGTCCGGATGTGCTTCGACATATTCGGCAAGGGATTCGCCATAACCCCATCCCATTTCGGCACCGTGATTCAGTGCTTCGTTCATCCAAAGACACGTTTCTTCCCACATGCCGAAGGAGCCGTCTTCAATGGCGGTCGGAACATGCTCCGAAGTACCGCCGAGGAAGGAAAGCTCAAAGTCGTGAATGGAGCATGCGCCGTTACCGGCAAGATGCGTGATATATCCCTTCTTCGCAAGAGCAATGAGATAACGGGAAAGACCGCTTTTGATGACGTGCGCGCCGATACTGACAATGACAGGACGTCCGTTCTTCCGTGCCTCGAAAACTTTCTGTACAAGCGTATCAAAGCCTTCAGCATTGTAATCCGGTGTTTTGGAGACGTCAGGGGTCAGAAGGGTTTCCGTGGTAACAAGATTATGACGGTCTTTTGCCGTATTGAGCTTGATATCCGAAAAGTCGAGAGTTTTGGTTCTGCGCTGTTCTTTTACATCCATTGGAATAATTCCTCCGCTTCTTTGAAATCTGCACAGAGTGCGTGGGCTCCGGCATCGGTGAGACGCCGCGCCTTATCAGGATTGAGACCGTCGGGAGTGCTGCCGGGAATATCCCAGCTGCATACGCCGAGCGTCAGAGCGCCTGCCGCTTTGCCGAGGGCAATCTCTACACGGCCGTCACCGACCACAAGAAGTCTTCTGCCGGGCTTCACGAGCTTTTTTAAGACAGCTTCCTTTGAACAGCTGTCAGCCGAGAGGGAAGCACCGTTGATCTCTTCAAAATAATCATAAAGACCAAGGATCCGTGCTTCTTCCTTGACATCGGGATCATCCGTGCCGGATGCGGCATAAAGTCTGACACCGGACTGCTTCAGCTTTGCAAGAAAATTTTCCGCACCGTCCACAAGATAGTCGTTTCGCGGTACGATTCCGTTTTGGATATCTTCACGCCGCTTCGCAACCTGTTCCATCAAACGCCGGTTGTATTCGGCCTTGTATTCCCACGGATCAAGAGCCTGACCGCCGCGGGCTGTGACCTGTTCGGCAATCCAGCGCATCTGATGGATGGTCTGGATGCCGGTGGATTTATCAATATAATCCCGGATCATCGGAAGCAGTTCTTCGGGATTTCCGGGAATGACTTCTGCCATCAGGGGTTCCATGACAAGCTCCCAGCCGGAACGGAGTTTTGACAGGGTCCCATCAAAATCAAATACCGCAGCTTCGGGCATGCCGGTTTTCTCGTGCGGGCATAAAATATCCATAAAAGTTTCCTCCAATTGCGGCACTGTTGTCCACAGGAAAATTATAGCACAAAGCGTACAGGATTGCAATCCTGTCCTGAAAAATTTACATTCTCTGTTTGTGTAAAAAATAAAAAATCATGCAAGAACCAGAAAATAATGTATAAATATACTTGACAAATCTGCATAAAGCGTATATAATAACGGTGAAAATATAGTTTCGTGCAATTATATGCACGCATGGAAGAAATGGAGCAAAAGAAATGGCTTATCTGATACTGGGAAACGGTATCGTATTTGAAGGCAGGCGAATCGGTGCAGATGCCGATGCGCTCGGCGAGCTGGTATTTACCACGGGCATGGTCGGCTATCCTGAAACGCTGACGGACCCGAGCTACGCCGGGCAGATCGTTATGCAGACCTTCCCGCTGATCGGCAATTACGGTATCATCAAAGAAGATTTTGAAGGAAAGAGCGCTGTCAAGGGTTACGTTGTGCGTGAATGCTGCGATACCCCGTCTAACTTCCGTACAGAAGAAACGCTGGATGCTTTTCTGAAGGAGAACGGAATTCCCGGTCTTTCCGGTGTTGACACAAGAGAAATCACAAGAATTATCAGAGAACAGGGCGTCATGAACGCGATGATCTCAGATAAAATCCCCGAGGATATGACACCGATCACGGATTATTCGGTAAAGGGCGTTGTCGGAGAAGTAAGCTGCAAAGAAGCATTTATCGTTCCCGCAGACGGGGAAACCAAATATCACGTGACGCTGATCGACTATGGGGCTAAGCGCAATATCATCCGCTCGCTTGCCTCCCGCGGCTGTGAAGTAAAGGTGATTCCGCAGAATACTCCGGCAGAAGAGATTCTTGCTTCGTCTCCAGATGGTATCATGCTTTCCAATGGCCCCGGCGACCCTGCAGAGAATACCTACTGCATTGCGCAGATTGCCAAACTGATCGGACGGGTCCCTGTCTTCGGAATCTGTCTCGGTCATCAGCTGACTGCCCTTGCCATGGGCGGCCAGACAGTCAAACTTCACTATGGTCACCGCGGTGCAAACCAGCCCGTGCGGGATATCCTCGGTACCCGTACTTATATCACAAGCCAGAATCACGGTTATGCAGTGGTCAGTGATTCTCTCGGCTCACAGGCAAGACTGCGTTATGTCAATGCAAACGACGGCAGTTGTGAGGGTATTGATTATCCCGGTCTCAACTGCTTTACTGTGCAGTTCCACCCGGAAGCATGTGCCGGTCCTCATGATACTGCATTTTTGTTTGACCGGTTTCTTGCCATGATGGACGGAAAGGGGGTATGACCGATGCCGAAAGATAACAGCATTCATAAAGTACTTGTCATCGGTTCCGGACCTATTGTGATCGGACAGGCTGCCGAATTTGACTATGCAGGTGCACAGGCCTGCCGTGTTTTGCGGGAAGAAGGCATCAATGTTGTTTTAGTCAACTCCAATCCCGCGACGATCATGACGGATAAAGACCTGGCAGACGAAATCTATCTTGAACCCCTGAATGCGGAAACCGTTGCCCGCATCATTGAAAAGGAACGTCCCGACGGTCTTCTCGCGGGGCTCGGCGGCCAGACTGGTCTTACCATCGCCATGCAGCTCTCCCGCGACGGGACTTTGAAAAAACATAATGTACGCCTGCTCGGCACGACCGTTGAGGCGATTGAAAAAGCTGAGGACCGTGAGCAGTTCCGTGACTTGATGAAAGCCATTGGGCAGCCCTGTGTTCCATCAGAAATCGCCAATGATCTCACCACCGCGATAGCGGCAGCTGAACGTATCGGCTATCCGGTCATCGTCCGCCCGGCTTATACCCTCGGCGGTTCCGGCGGCGGTATCGCACAGAACAGGGAAGAATTTGAGATCATTGCCGGAACGGGCCTTGATCTGTCCCCGATTACCCAGATTCTAGTCGAAAAATGTATTTCCGGATGGAAAGAAATTGAATTTGAAACAATGCGCGATGCAGCGGGCAACGTAATCGCTGTCTGTTCGATGGAAAACTTCGATCCCGTCGGCGTCCATACCGGTGACTCTGCTCTGACCCTCGCGGATAAAGAGTATCAGATGCTGCGCTCCGCAGCACTTGATATGATCTCTGCCATCGGCATCGTCGGTGGCTGCAACTGTCAGTTCGCACTGAATCCCGAGAGCTTTGAATACGCAGTCATTGAAGTCAATCCCCGTGTTTCACGTTCTTCTGCACTTGCATCCAAAGCGACTGGTTACCCCATTGCCAAAATCACCACAAGAATCGCTCTCGGCTATACTCTGGATGAAATTAAAAACGATATCACAGGCAAGACCTGCGCCTGCTTTGAGCCGACTCTTGACTATGTGGTCGTCAAGCTGCCCAAATGGCCCTTCGATAAATTCGCCGGGGCCAGCCGGAAACTGGGAACGCAGATGAAGGCGACAGGTGAGGTCATGGCGATTGCACCGTCCTTTGAAGCTGCCCTTCTGAAAGCCGTCCGCGGCGCGGAGATCGGTCTTGACACCCTGAATGCAAAACCTCTCTCCGATGATCCGCTGGATGTCCGGCTCATGGCACAGGATGACAGACGGCTCTTCACGGTCTATGAAGCGCTGAAAACCGGCATGACGGTGGAAGAACTCCACAAGAGGACCATGATCGACGAATGGTTCCTTGAAAAGCTCCTGCACCTTGTCAGGTTTGAAAAACAGATCGCTGAAAACGGTCGTGATAAGGAAACCTACCGGGAGGCAAAACGGCTCGGTTATCCGGATAAAGCAGTGAATTCGCTCACAGGACTGGAAGAAC
>JAKSPR010000199.1 GCA_024404655.1 Clostridia bacterium
TCGAAGACCATGATGTTGACATCTTCGCCGGTAGCGAGGACGTGGTCAAGACCACCGAAACCGATATCGTATGCCCAACCGTCACCACCGAAGATCCAGACGGACTTCTTGGAGAGGTACTGCTTGCTTGCGAGAATTTCCGGAGCAACCGGGCAGCCTGCTGCTGCAGCCTTTTCAAGCTCAGCGATCAGAGCGGGAACGGTAGCTTCGTTTGCCTTACCGTCATCCTTGGTATCGAGGAATGCCTTTGCAGCAGCCTTGAACTCGTCGGAGGACTTCTCGGATGCAGCACATTCTGCAACCTTGGCAATCAGATTCTCTCTGATGGTCTTCTGACCGAGGTACATACCGAGACCGTGCTCAGCGTTATCCTCGAACAGGGAGTTCGCCCATGCGGGACCTCTGCCGGATTCCTTGTTGACAGTGTAAGGAGTAGCCGGTGCGGAGCCGCCCCAGATGGAGGAACAACCGGTAGCGTTGGAAATGTACATTCTCTCACCGAACAGCTGAGTGATCAGACGAGCGTAAGAGGTTTCTGCACAACCTGCGCAGGAGCCGGAGAACTCAAGCAGAGGCTGCTTGAACTGGCTGCCCTTGACAGTAGCGTTGATAAGTTCCTTCTTCTCGGAGACATTTGCGACGGTCCAGTCGAATGCAGCCTGCTGTGCAGACTCTTCTGCCTGAGGAACCATCTTGATTGCAGACTTGGGAGCTGCCATCTTTGCAGCTTCCTTTGCTGCCTTCTTGGGATCGTCCGGATACTGCTCGTTTGCAGCAGCGGTAGCGTCCTTCAGAGCCTTTGCGGTGACAGGGCATGCCTTGACGCAAAGAGTACAACCCATACAGTCGAGCGGGCTGATGGACATGGTGAACTTGTAGTTGGTCTTGACAACCGGCTTAGCAGTGAACTTGGTGACAGCCGGAGCCTGTGCTGCTTCTTCCTCGGTCAGAGCGAACGGACGGATTGCAGCGTGCGGGCAGACGAATGCACAGTTGTTGCACTGGATACAGTTCTCAGGAATCCAGGTGGGAACCATGACAGCGACGCCGCGCTTCTCGTAAGCTGCAGCACCCTGCGGGAACTCACCGTTGACGTACTTCTCGAATGCGGAAACAGGGAGGCTGTCACCTGCCATTGCATCGACCGGAACAACGACGTTGTTGACGAAGTCGACGAGGTCGGCACGAGGACCTTCTGCTGCTGCCTTCGGAGCGGTCTTGCCTGCATCCTTCCATGCAGCGGGAACATCGATCTTGACAAATGCATCTGCACCTGCGTCGATAGCTGCATAGTTGAGGTCGACCATAGCCTGACCCTTCTTGATGTAGGACTTGTATGCCATCTTCTTCATGTATTCGATTGCTTCGTCCTTGGGCAGGATGTTTGCCAGAGCGAAGAATGCGGACTGAAGGACGGTGTTCTTAACCTTCGCGTTACCGATCTGGTTCATTGCGATGGAGGTAGCGTTGATGGTGTAGAAGTTGACATCGTTGTTGGCAATGTAGGACTTGACGGAAGCGGGCAGATGCTCATCGAGCTGCTCTGCAGTCCACTGGCAGTCAAGCAGGAAGGTGCCGCCCGGCTTGACGTCGGAGATCATGTCATACTGATTGAGGTATGCCTGATTGTGGCACGCAACGAAGTTTGCCTTGTTGATGTAGTACGGGCTCTTGATGGGCTGATCGCCGAAGCGGAGGTGGGAAATGGTGATACCGCCGGTCTTCTTGGAGTCGTACTGGAAGTATGCCTGAATATACTTGTCGGTGTGGTCACCGATGATCTTGATGGAGTTCTTGTTTGCACCGACAGTACCGTCGCCGCCGAGACCCCAGAACTTGCAGGAAATGGTGCCGGGAGCAGCAGTGTCGGGAGCGGGCTTCTCTTCGAGGGAGAGGCCGGTGACGTCATCAACGATACCGATGGTGAAGTTGCCCTTGGGAGCCTCTGCAGCCAGGTTCTCATAAACTGCGAAGATGGATGCCGGAGGAGTATCCTTGGAACCGAGACCGTAACGGCCGCCGACGATCGTAGCCTTGACGCCGTTCTGTGCGAGAGCGGTGACAACGTCGAGGTACAGCGGTTCGCCGAGGGAGCCGGGCTCCTTGGTTCTGTCGAGGACAGCGATCTTCTTTGCGGTTGCGGGGATCGCTTCGATGAGCTTCTCAGCAACGAAAGGTCTGTACAGACGGACCTTGACAAGACCGACCTTCTCGCCCTTAGCCATCAGGTAGTCAATAACTTCTTCTGCAACGTCGCAGATGGAGCCCATAGCGATGATAACGCGTTCAGCATCCGGAGCACCGTAGTAGTTGAACAGCTTATAATCGGTACCGAGCTTTGCATTGACCTTGTCCATGTACTCTTCAACGATTGCGGGAAGAGCCTGATAGTACTTGTTGCATGCTTCTCTGTGCTGGAAGAAGATATCGCCGTTTTCTGCGGAACCGCGGAGAGCGGGATGTTCGGGATTCAGAGCCTTTGCACGGAATGCGTTGACAGCATCCATATCGACCATCTCAGCGAGGTCTGCATAGTCCCATGCTTCGATCTTCTGGATTTCGTGAGAAGTTCTGAAACCGTCGAAGAAGTTGATGAACGGAACTCTGCCCTTGATTGCGGAGAGGTGTGCGACAGCACCGAGGTCCATGACTTCCTGGGGGTTGGTTTCAGCGAGCATTGCGAAACCGGTCTGACGGCATGCGTAAACGTCGGAGTGGTCGCCGAAGATGTTCAGCGCGTGGGATGCGACGCAGCGTGCGGAGACGTGGAAGACAGAGGGAAGCAGCTCACCTGCGATCTTATACATATTCGGGATCATCAGAAGAAGACCCTGAGATGCAGTGTAGGTGGTGGTCAGTGCGCCGGCTGCAAGAGAACCGTGAACGGTACCTGCTGCGCCGCCTTCGGACTGCATTTCAATAACCTTGACCTGCGTGCCGAAGATGTTCTTCAGACCCTGAGCAGACCACTGATCAACGTAGTCGGCCATAGGGCTGGACGGGGTGATCGGGTAGATGCCCGCAACTTCCGTAAACGCATAGCTTACGTGAGCGGCTGCCTGGTTACCGTCCATGGAAATCTTTTTTCTTGCCATGTTGAGTATATCCTCCTATAAAATATATTTAGAATAAACTTGTAATTTGGCCCCGGGTTTTTCTGTTCCGGCTTTTTTGAAAAATCGGCGCAGAGAATCCGGATTCTGTAATATTTTATCACGTTTTGGCGTGATTGTAAAGGTCTTTTGAAGAAAAAACCGGGGATATGATGTAAACATTTTGGAAATAGACGAAAAATCCGGCCTGATCGGCCGGATTTTTCGATTTGAATGTTGATATTGTGGTGAGATCGTGCGCGGGGAGGCGGCGGGGAGCCATCTCAGACGCCGAAGTTTCCCCACCGCCTCCCGGTGAGCTCAGACAGAACCGCAGTCCCGGCTGCCCCCTCCACACCCTTCCTTGGCTGGAGCCTGCGAGTAGCCGGAAGTTGATTCATTCAATTCGCCTATGGCGAATCGTGGGTAAACCGGTTATTTTCGATGTGCAGAAATGAAATCCGCTACAGGAGTGGGATCCTCGATGCTGTGGGGATGGTGGTCGCAGCCGGGCTTGACGATTTCCATGTAGTCGGCGCCGTGGGCGTTGAGCCAGTCGCAGAGGCACTCGCCGTTCTTTTTGAAGGCGACAACGGTATCGGAATCACCTGCCACGATGACGACAGGAACCTTGGTTGCAGAGAGTTCTGCCATGCGATCGAGAGGATGGATGTCTGACGCGAAGAACTCTTCTCTTGTCATGTGGTACTGCTTCGGGCATTCAAGATAGTCAAAGGAGCCCTCATATTTATCGGCACAGGGCCAGTCGCGCATATTGAGTACGGGTGCATCAAGATAGAGCACAGAAACGCAGTCGGGATGAGCGCAGGTGAAGTTGAAGGAATACAATCCTCCGCGGGAGAAGCCGAAGATATCACACTTCTTATCAAGGCCGAATTCCGGCACAATGAAATCATAGAAGCCCTTCATGAGCGCAACCGATTCGGGATTGCCGAACATATTGGAAATACCGTAGTACGCCAGATGCCAGCCGCGGCGGAGCATCTCCACATCGACGGAGTCAAACGCGCCGAGGAATTCCGCTCTCCACACCCACGGATTGCCCTCTTTGGCGTGCTCCGGGAAGATCATGACGCCGGTGTGTCCGGCAAAGGTGAAATCAATGCGGCGGAAGCCGTGGTATTCGCTTTCCTTAAATTCTGTAATCATAGTTCTGACCTCTCTTTTTCAGTGTTTTTCAATATAGCCAAGCATTGCCTTGAATGCCGAAGGTACACAGTAAATATCCCGGATCGCCGCTTTGTCCGCAAAGACAAAGGCGTTGTTTTCTTCTTTTACAGGAATTTCAAAAATGCGCATCCGCCACTCGATGTGGGTAAAGATGTGCTTTGCCTCCCCGACGGAAACGCAGGGGCCGCAGAGAGCAAGTCCGTTCTCCTCTGCCCATGCGGATACACCGTTTTTATCGAGATACTGCTCCGCCGCCGGAAATTCCCACAGACCAGCAAGCAGTCCTTTGTCCGCGCGCTTGCGGAGGGCGTATTTCTCCCCGCAGCGTACAAGGAATACAGAGCGCTCCATGACTGTCCGTTCCTTTTTCGGTGTTTTGACAGGGTAGGATAGCTCGTCTCCTGCCTCGTGCGCCTGACACATTTCCCGGAGCGGACATTCCGTGCAGTGCGGTGCGCCGTTCGGCACACAGACCGTTGCACCCAGCTCCATCAATGCCTGTGTCAGGGCTGAAGCATCCTCCCCGGACGGGTATACACGCCGCAGCGCTTCCGTGACAACATCCTTTGTGGACTGCTTCATGATATCCTCCGGATTCCGCGTCAGTCTGGTGATGACCCGCAGGACGTTTCCGTCTACCGCTGGTTCCGGAAGACCGAAGGCGATGGAAGCGATGGCTCCGGCAGTATACGCACCGACCCCCGGCAGCGCACGCAGCGCATCATAGGTGTCCGGCAGTTCTCCGCCCCAGAGATCGCGGATCTGCTCCGCTGCACGCTTGAGATTCCGCGCCCGGCTGTAGTAGCCGAGCCCCTGCCACAGTTTGTTCAGCTCTTCCCCGTCACAGGCGGCAAGCGCAAGCGGCGTCGGCAGCGCTTCCATGAAGCGGGTATAGTAGTCCTTCACCGCTTCCACCCGTGTCTGCTGGAGCATGATCTCCGAGATCCACACATGATACGGCGTCGGATCAGACCGCCATGGCAAAACACGCGCCGCTCCGCTGTACCAGTAAAGCAGCGGCGGGATGATATCTTCAAGTTCTGAAACCATAAAAACCTCATTTTCCGTGATTTGCCTTTATTATATCGCAAAACATTGTAGTCGTCAAGGGGAGGGGGAGGAATATGATACAGTTCGACCATGTTTCTGCTCTCGGCGTTTTCCGATGAACATTATCACACGAATCGTCGGGAAAAATAAGGTTCATCAAAATTTCTGGTGCTTATCTCATCAAGGGAGGAAGGAAAGGCATGCTTCGCATGCACATCCTTAAACATCAATTTTTATGAAGAACCGGATAGGTTCTTCATAATTTCTGGTGTTTGTTTCATCA
>JAKSPR010000002.1 GCA_024404655.1 Clostridia bacterium
GCATATTTTGAAGTGGAGCTTTTCCCAAGAAAGACAAATCCTGTTTATCCAGAACATGCATCTGATGAGGATAAGAAGTACATAACCTGGCAGACTGCGCACAATGACATTGATATGCTCCGCGAAAAGGCAATCAAGAACGGCCGCGATACCCTGCCCCTTTATACAGATTTCAACGAAATGCTGGATAAGGAAAAGCCGGATGTCCTGGATATCTGTACCCCGACCTATCTCCATGCACCCATCGCCATCACTGCGATGCGCAAGGGCATCAACGTCATTTCCGAAAAACCCATGTCCTTAAATGCTGCCGAGGCAGATGAAATCCTCGCTGTGGAAAAGGAGACCGGAAAATTCTACATGACCGCGCAGGTCGTCCGTTTCATGAGCCCCTATATGTATCTGAAAAAGGTCATCGAGACCCAGCCCTACGGCAAGCCCTTCCACATCCGCATGAGCCGTATCGGCGGTGCTCCGCGCTGCAGCTTTGAAAACTGGTATCTTGATGAGAAGCGTTCCGGACACGTCCTCATGGATCTGATGATCCACGATATCGACTATATGCATTATGCCTTTGGTGAACCAAAGAATATCCAGGGTACCTATACTCCCATGTGCACCGGCGGCAACTGCGCTATGGCAGTCTATTCCTACGACGGTTTCAACGTAAGCATCGAAACCGGCTGGTTCAACGCTCCCGTTCCCTTCAACGCAAGCTTCCTCGCTGTCTTTGAAAACGGTTTTGTGGAACTGAAGGACGGCAAGCTCTATGATAACGGCAAGGAAGTCACCTTCTCCTCCGATGAAGTCATTGCAGATACCGGCATCAACATTTCCAACGTCGATGGCTACGAAAGCGAGATTGCCATGTTCCTCGACTGTGTAAGAAACGGCAAGAGACCCGAAAAGGTTTCTCCCGAAAGCTCCGCCTACACCATCCGTCTGATCGAGAAGACCAAGGAAGTTCTTGAAAAGCATTGATCTTGATCTTTTTTCCAAGGTTCTGCCGCGTTCTCCGCGGCAGAACCTTTTTATTTGTAAATGATTTGTAAACACGCAGTCATTCGACTTGATAAAACTCTTATTTGATGTTATAATGATATCGTAATCAAATCAAGGGACTGCTTCACTGCATTTCCCTATATGAAAGGATCAGGTATCATGAAAAGTATCAAGCCGGGACGCGGTCCGTCCCTCCAAAGTCTGATAGGAAGCGCGGCTGCATGTCTGTTCGGCGTTTTCTGGACCATTCTGGCTGTAAACATCGGAGCTCCGGTATTCTTTCCGCTGTTCGGTCTCATCTTCATCGGCATCGGTATCTTTGAAATATGGTATTCCTATCATAATCTGACCTCTGAAAATCGGTTCTCGACCTTCGATATCACCGACGATACAGAAGAATCCGATCCGCTCAACGACCGTTTCGGGCATAAAAAGGCGAGCACGCATGAGAAAGCTGTTTCCGATAATCACAGCAAAAACTTCTGTCCCTACTGCGGCGCACCGATGAAAGAAGATCATCGTTTCTGCGAAAACTGCGGCGCGGAGCGGGATTGATTTTACCCAAAACAATCCCGAAAAAGCGAAAGAATAACACCCGTTTTCCTGGAATTCTTTGTCGAATTTAGCTATTGCAAAAAAACGCACTTTCCGATATAATATTGTAGGCTGATTCTATGGAATCAGCCTACAAAAATTTTATATGGAAGTAATTCAAATGACAGTTCTTTTATCCATTTCCATCGGTATGATCGCAGCGCTTCTCATGTCGCGTCTTGCAAAGCTCGTCTCTCTCCCCGCCGTAACCGCATACCTTGTAGCAGGTATCATTGTCGGTCCGTGTTGTCTCGGCATGCTGGGCATTGAAGGTCTTGGCTTCACCACAGCCGAGGGACTTTCCAAGCTGTCCATCATCTCTGACTGTGCGCTGGGCTTCATCGCCTTCGCCATCGGTGACGAATTCCGTATGACGGAACTCAAGAAAAACGGTAAAGCAGCAACCGTCATCGGTATCGCGCAGGCTGTCATCACAACGCTTATCGTGGATATCGTTCTGATTGCCCTGCACTTCATCATCCCCGACAAGCTTTCCATTCCGTCTGCCGTTACCCTCGGTGCCATTGCAGCAGCTACTGCTCCTGCAGCTACGCTGATGGTCGTCCGTCAGTATAAAGCCAAGGGCCCGCTGACCGATCTTCTGCTCCCGATCGTTGCACTGGATGACGCTGTCGGTCTGATTCTCTTTGCCGTCTCCTTCGGTATTGCACGTGCGCTGCAGAGCGGTGTGGTCGATGTGGTCTCCATCATCGTCAATCCTCTGATTGAGATCGTGGCCTCCCTCGTTCTCGGTTCTCTGCTCGGTCTGTTCCTCAACTTCCTTGAGCAGTTCTTCCACTCCCGTTCCAAGCGTATGTCCATCACCATCGCTGTCGTATTCCTCGCTGTTGCTCTTTCCAAAGTGGAGCTGGAATTCGGTGAAGTCAAGCTCGGTTTCTCCTCTCTGCTTGTCTGCATGATGCTCGGTACGGTATTTGTGAATATCTGTGCGTTCTCCGAAGAGCTGATGGAGCGTATCGACGGTTGGACAACGCCTCTGTTCGTCCTGTTCTTCATGCTCTCCGGTGCAGAACTCAATCTGTTCGTCTTCGGCGATATTTCCATTATTCTCATTGGTGTACTATTCCTCGCAGCCCGTGCTGTCGGTAAGTGCGGCGGTGCTGCACTCTCTGCAAAGGCTGTGAAGTGCTCTGATGATGTTGTGAAGTATCTTGGCATTACTCTTCTTCCCCAGGCCGGTGTTGCGCTGGGTATGTCCCTGCAGGTCTTCGTACTCGGCGAAGACGGTACGCTGATCCGCAATATCGTGCTCTTCTCCGTCATGATTCTGGAGCTTGTCGGTCCTGCGCTGACCAAGATGGCGCTGACCAAAGCCGGTGATATCATCCCCGAAGGTCGTACCTCCGCCCGCGGTGTGGTTCCAAGCAAGCATACCGGTGAGCTGCCCAAGCAGTAATTATTCATCTGTATAGACAAACAGGACTGTCCTTTCGCGGCAGTCCTGCCTTTTATCTATGACATTTTCAGTCCAGTTTGTCAATGCGCTCCGCCGTGATCGTACCGTCCTTGACATGGAGTTTACAGATACGCGCGGTTCTGCAGTCATGGGAGTGCTTGAATTCCTCATCAAGCCATGTATCGCGTCCATGGTAGCATGCATAACATTCGCCTTTATAGCGGAACACACTGTGATGTCCGACGCCTTCTTCTTCGGCTGTGCGGAACAGAACCGGATCAAACGCGCCGTCTACAGTATGCTTGACAAAATCGACCTTCGTCAGATCGTCTTCGTCAGACTTAGCCGCTGCATAGCCGATGTGATAGGTCTCGTTTTCAAAACAGCCGCCGGAGTACATGAGATACTGCCACTCGCCCTCCCGGAACCAGAAGGGGCCTTCGATGGTATACCAGTTATCGGGATGTGTCCTGCTGGTAAAGCGTTCCTCCTTCATCGTGGGAACGATGATCTCACGGCAGATATTCGCCGGGGTCATGGGGTCAAGCATCTTATCCACAAAGACGCGGGTACCGATTTTATCTCTTGTATTGTTGTCCTCTGCATAAAAGAGGAACAGTCCTGCCGGTGTCTTCACAGCATGGGGGTCGATACTAAATCGGTTATAGAGTTTCGTCACGTTTCCAAACGGTCCAAGGGGAGATTTTGCGCTTGCAGCGTGCATCTGTTCAAAAGTATCTTTCGTAGAAAAAGAAACATAGATATAGTAGGTATCGTCAATACGAATGATGCTGGGTGCCCAGAAGTCCCACGCGCCTTCATGGGTGAGCACAAGTCCCTCATTTTTCCATTCGCCGTCAATACGGTCGGAGGAATACGCCTCAACACCGTTCCGGGATGTGACATAGAGATAATATTTTCCGTTGTCCTCAAACAGGAACGGATCAGGCTGTGCGGTACCTGTCTTTTCAAACTGTAATTTCATTCGGATTCATTCTCCTTTTTCGGAATAGAAATATCGCTGTTTTATTATAACAGACCTGTCCATGTCTGTCAAGAGATGGTTCTTTTCACAAAATAACCGATATCCCCTGTTCCGTGTCCGATTTTCCCGGGACATTTTGCGCTTTTTTATTGACACACGTGGACTTTCATGCTAAAATGACGGTAAACAGAATCGTGCCGGGGTCCTACTGCCGGCAGAAAGGATCATACTATGCTTGAAAATACTCTTTACAAACTGCAGCACGGAGAACCCGTGACCATCGCTTATTTCGGCGGCTCCATCACCGAGGGTGCCGGTTCTACATCCTATGACAAATGCTGGGCCGGGCTGACCACCGCGTGGCTCCGGGAAAAATTCCCCGCCTGCAAAATCACGGGCATTCAGGCTGCCATCGGCGGTACGGGCTCCACACTGGGCGTTTACCGCTGCGATGAAAATGTCGTCGCCTATCATCCCGACATTGTTTTATATGAATATGACTGCAACAACAGCTACGATGAGTTCATGCCTCTTGCCAACAACTGTGACGCGATCCTGCGCAAGCTGTGGCGGGCGGATCCCTATACCGATGTCGTCATGATCTATACCTCCACCAAAGCGATGTCTGCCACCATCAAGAGCGGCTCTCCCCTTGCCAGCCGTACGGCGCACAGTGCTGTCGCATACTATTATGGCGGAATCCCCCAGATTGACATCGGTGAAGTGCTTCGCTACCGTGTGATCTCCGAAGGCGGAAATATCGACGATGAAGCAGACTGGAAGCGTTATACCCGTGATACCGTCCATCCCACCGACGATGGCTATGCCATTTATGAAGAGGCAATTCAGAAGCATCTGACCGAGGTCTTTGAAAAAGCCGGAACACCGGACAAGCGCGTTCCCCGTGTCATTGACAAGCCTCTGTTCGGAGAGGATTCCCGCGTGGATGCCCGTATGACCGACGCTTTCACGGCAGAACTGGGCAAAGGTTTTTCCAGAGTTGAGGACAAAACTCTTTGCAACCGCTATAAGCACTATATTGAAGCGACCGAAGTGGGAAGCGAGCTCACCTTTACCTTTGAGGGTACCCGCTGTGAGCTCTACTGGATGCTGGCAGGCGACGGCGGTGATATTGTTTATTCCGTTGACGGCGGTGAGGAAATGACCCGCCGCGCATGGGACAGCTATTGTCTCTCCTTTGACCGTGCCGGCAACTGCTGCCTTGCGTCCGGTCTTGCAAAGGGTGTTCACACCGTGAAGCTGCGTGTGGCAGAGACCAAAGAGGAACAGTCCAAGGGTCATGCCATTCGCATTGGTGCGATCCTTTCCCTCTGACCGGGGTGAATCATCATGCGTTTTGCATCGGAATTCGGCTTTGCGCCGGGCAATGCGCCTGCCGTCAACAGTGCGGCTTTACAGGCTGCAGCTGATCTCGGCGGAGAAATTTTCGTCGACGGTCACGGAATTGCGGAGGTCTGTGAACCGGTACGTCTCGGCAGCGACACGACCCTCCGCTTTGAAAACGGGCTGTATCTGCGCCGCACGGAAAGCTCCACCCCGGATAACAACGGTTATGTTCTTACCAACCAAAGTGCGTTTACCGCATGGGAAAACGGTCCGTGGGATCGTCATATCCGCATCATCGGTCTGCGTCTGATCTGCAATGCCGTCCACTGTCTCAGCGGCGGCGTGCAGACCGAAAAGACCGTTCCGGGACTGCGCGGCATGCTGGCGTTCTACCGTGTGAATGATCTCGTCATTGAGGATTTCGAGACCTTTGATCTTCCGCCAGAGGATTTTGCCATTCATGTCTGTACCTTTGAAAATCTCCGTGTGGAGAATGTCCGCATCGAGGGACGCAAGGATGCAGTCCATCTGGGACGCGGCTCCAAGTTCGTCATCCGGCATGGCATTTTCCGCACCTTTGACGACCCCATTGCGCTGAATGCCCACGACTATGCGTCCTCCAATCCGGAGCTCGGATGGATCGAGGATGGCATCATTGAGGACTGCTGGGACCTTGACGACAAGGATACCACAGGCTTTTTCTGCCGTGTTCTGGCAGGCTCCTGGTGCGACTGGAGATCCGGCATGCAGGTGCAGCATTCCGACACGGTGGTTTATGACCACAAGGTCTACCGTGTCTATATGAAGCCCGATCATACGGTCTATACCTCCGTCACTCCGCCGACCCACGCCCACGGAATCAAGGAATATGACGGCATCCGCTGGCTGATGGTGGAAGAGGGCGATATTTACAGCTGCGGATGCAGAAATATCGTCTTCCGGGATATTCACCTGCAGAAGAACCGCCCCGTGGCGTTCTCCCTGCATTTTGATAAAGACAACTGGTCCCGCAGTGTTTACCCGAACTCTGTGATGCCGGTTCAGTCCGGACTGACCTTTGAGAATATCGAAATGAGCGGAAAGATCGGCACCTTCCTGTGGGCGGCAACGCCGGTCGATACCGTGCGCATCACACGTTCCACGCTGGACAGTACCTCTGTGCGGCTCGGCAATATCTCCACGGAGGGTGCGGAATACGGACGGACGGAGATCATCTTCGACGGCTGTACTTTCCGCGGTACGGGAGACGGTCTTGTACAGACCCATCCCGGACGTCCGGCACGGGTGAGAGCTTATGCAAGCTGCCCAGCAGATGATTTTGCTCCCACCGTTTCCGGGGAAACCGTGATCGGGGAAAACGATATCGGACTGAAATTTTTCAAATAAAAAAGGATGATAATGCTATGATCAACTGGCAGGATTTTACACCCAAGACGACCACCCGTGCACGGGAAACCATCGAATGGAGCATTACATACAGCTTTAACGCACCGGATACCGAAAGTCCCCGTGTTCTGCTTATCGGTGACTCCATCTGCAACGCCTATCACGATTCTGTCCGCCGGAAGCTGGAGGGTTGTGCCAATATCACCTTCTGGGCTTCTTCCAAATGCGTGACTGATCCGGATTATTTCAAAGAACTGCATCATATCGTCTCCATGGAGCATTATGATATGATCTGCTATAACAACGGTCTGCACAGTCTGTCGACCGATACGGATGAATGGTCCGCTGCGTATCGTTCCGCCCTTGACATGATCCGTGCCATGGCGCCGGAAGCGGTACTCGCCGTGACACTCTCAACGCCCTTGCAGGATGCAAAGAAAACGGAGCGTTCCCGTGCGCTCAATCAGATCGCTCTTGCCGCCGCAGAAGAACGTGCTCTGCCGGTCATCGACCTGTTCAGCCCGATGGACGTTCTTGACCGGAATGAATTCTGGGGAGACTGTTACCATTTCAAGGCTCCTGCCATCGACATACAGTCGGATATCATCGCCGCCTGCGTGAAAGAAAATCTCTCCCGTCAGGGCGGTGCCGCCCATGCAGAAACCGAGACGGGACCGATGGGAAAACTCTGATTGTAAAAACGAAACAAGCTGCCGTTTTTGCGGCAGCTTGCTTTTTTATAGGACACGGTTTAAGAATTCCTGCAGTTCTGCAAGGTGATCGGACAACATCGGGAGTTCCGCATCATTGGATTCTCTATACCGGATCAATTCAAAGGAAGCCGTCACAGGTTCTGTCCGGGGAGAAAACCGGGTATCTCCTTTCACTTTTCCGGCGCGCTGGCGCGGGGTATCGGAGGATTCCACGGTTTCGCAGTGCTGCTCCATATACTGTGCATAAACAGCATAGGCATATTCATAGCGGGCACGGTCATCGGGGAGCGTCTGACAGTGCTTCTGATACGCTTTCAGCGAAGGCAGGGGTGATCCTGCATCCTTTTTGCGGATCAGGTTTTCATACTGATCGTCAAAGGGGCTTTCTGTTGTTTCTTTTTCTGCCTTTTCATATTTATGACCGAAAAAACCGGCAAGCTCATCCAGAAGCATTTTCCAGAATTCCCGGAATTTTTCACGCAGGGAGGGCGAGATCATATAAAGGAAAATGCCGAGAAACAGAATTGCAAGCACCAGAATGACCCAGTTGCCCGTATGCGCATCGGATTTCATGATCTGCGAAATCTGCCCGCTCTCACCGCCCACACAATCCTCGACCTGATAGCCCTCTCCGTCAAAATTGATGAGCGCATAACCGAGGACAAATTCCAACAGCAGGAAAACCACACGCACGATTTCATTGATGGTTGTAACGACGCACATGATGAGAGAAACCGCAAGGACGATAACGCCGGTACTGTACAGCTTGGAAGCGTCATTGACATAGCTGACCCTGTTTTCATATTCCCGCGTCAGATTTTCCTGATTCAGAATCAATAAGAACAAAAGGACCGCGAAGAACAGCGCAATGACCTCCGTCACGGGGAACGGCCCGACATTCAGCGCTCCACCGAAGAAATTGATAAAAATCTGCGCAAAAATCAGAAATGCAGCAATCTTGATGGAACGCTGGGAGATCAGTACCTCATACGGCATGAACCAGAAAAATGCGCCTGCTTCGATCATCGCCGCAGCACAGAGACCCAGCAGAACAGGTTCCGCGGAATCTCTTGTATAGATTTCCGCATACTGTTTCAGCAGTGAAAAGCCGAGACTGTGAGCGAACTGATAGACAAATACCGCCGCAATATGGACAGGGATCGCCTGCAGCGGCTTATACCGATGTTTCACGCTGTCCTCATATCCTGCATCCGTCTTCTGCCGTCGGATACGGAAAATCCGGCCCGTGAGCCACTGAAGCGCATATCCGCAAAGCGTACACAGAATAAAGAACAGGAGGATTGAAAGATGATGGGGCGATGCCTGAAAAGCAGTCAGGGAGATATAACAAGGATAATGGCAGATAAAGAACGTATAGCATAAGACTGCTCCCGCTTTATACAGTGCCGAAAGATCCGTATTCCCCGCAAGCCAATGGGGAACGGAGTGTTTTCCGATACTTTTGAAGGTCTTATTCACTGCTGCTCACCTGCCTTTTTCGTGAAAAGATGCAAGATAATGGATTCTGATTTCTTCCGGGATATCGTCCATACTGCGGGTGCGGGACATGATATAATACGTGACTGCGACGCCCTGTGATTCCATATATCTGTGAAAACGGAGCATCCGCTCTGAAAAATAGGACGAAATCATGATCAGGTTCACCCGACCGGGGTACTGCTCGGAAGCGGTATAGAGATACGGGTTTTCCATGATATGATCAAGGAAAACCTGCTCCGGCACGGAAATGATCTCCGGCAAGACGGCAAGCAGCCGTTCTGTGCGCAGGACATCCGTCCGGGTACGGCAGGTATCGCAGGCGGTGAGTTTCTTTCCTGTTTCATCTTCTGAAAGCGGATGCCATCCGGCTGCTTCGTATCCCTCTTTGGGCTTCTTTTCGCTTTGCAGGGTATTGCTGATCAGGCGGATCGGGATATGTTCATCCATTGCATGATATAAGAGCGTCACGGCTGTGCTGATGCAGTCATCAATACTTTTCGGGTCGCTTGGTTTTTCCGGGTCTTGTTCTATGGGGCGGGACTGGGTATTGAGAATGATGTTGAAACCTTTGGGAGAGGTCGGTTCCTCGATATTGACCATATATCCGGAATGAGCTGCGCTTGCCTTCCAGTTGATCCGCTTCATCGGATCGTCCGGGCGGTAATCACGGATGCCTGCGAACTGCATCGGATCGGTCATTCTGCTCGCCGGATCGGGGCTGGAACCGATGCCGCGGGACAGGATGAAATCGCGGTCAAGGTCATAAAGCCTTGGTAAGACAAGAAGATCACAGCCGGAAAAGCTTTCCAACGCTTCCGCTTGAATCGCCGTAGGGTTCAGCCCGAACAGGTCATTTGTGAGCAGTTTGCTATTGCCGATCCGATAGTTTCCGCGCCGTTCTCCTGTGATGCGGAAATGTCTTGTTACCTGCTGATAGCTTTGCAGAACATAAATTGACTGAACATGCTGTTCCCTCTGTCCGCCGTTTTCGCCGTCGCGGAACTGAAAGTACAGTCCTTCTGGCAGTTCGGTATTGACTTTGATAAACGGCAGAGGTAGCAGCTTCTGATTGGCAAGTGCTTCGTAAATATCCACGGCTTCTCCTGCGCGCACCTCGGGCTTTCCGACCTTGATTTCATAAGAAAGACCTTTGGTCGTTTTCTTCCGATAAATCCTGCTTTGCAGAAAATAGAGCAGTACCACAGCAATGATGACGGAAAAATACATCATGTCGGATACCTCTCATCCTTTGATCGGTGCCGGAATACCATGGAGAATCGTTTCGATCACGTTTTCTGCGGACTTGACAGAAGATGCGCTGCTTCTGACACGGACGATGATGCGATGGGCAAGAACCGGGACCGCCGCTGCCTTGACATCATCCGGCAGAACATAATCTCTGCCCTGCATCGCAGCCCATGCCTGTGCAGCATGCGCAAGAGCCAGTGTTGCACGGGGAGAAGCACCCAAAACGATCTGATCATTGTCTCTTGTCGCTGTGACAATAGAAACGATATAGTTCTTGATACCCTGGGACAGATGCACATCGAGGACTGTCTTCTGGGCATTCAGTATTTCTTCCACTGTGCAGACAGGAGAAAGTGTATCAAGGGGCGATGCTTTCAGGTGTCCGTCGAGAAGTGATGTTTCCTGTTCGATGGGCGGGTAGCCAAGGGACAGACGCATGAAGAAACGGTCGATCTGTGCTTCCGGCAGCGGAAATGTTCCCTGAGATTCGATGGGATTCTCGGCAGCCATGATAAAGAACGGTTTCGGCAGAATATGGGTTTCCCCGTCGATGGTCACCTGACCTTCCTGCATACATTCGAGCAGTGCTGATTGGGTACGCGGGGTCGCGCGGTTGATTTCATCGGCAATGATGACATTTGCAAAGATCGGTCCTTTGCGGAAAATAAAATCTCCGGCTTTCTGGTTATAATAGTTGATACCGGTGATGTCGGAGGGCAGGAGGTCCGGGGTAAACTGGATGCGGGAAAAGCTGTCTACGTTTGTTTCAATGCTCTTTGACAGTGCTTTTGCAAGTGTGGTTTTTCCGGTGCCGGGAATATCCTCAAGCAGGATATGTCCGCCGCAGAAAAGTGCGCAGAGGATCAGATTGATCTTATCCTCTTTACCATAGATGACGGATGCGATGTTGTCTTTCAGAACTTTCGTGAGCTGCGTGATTTCCATGAGAGTGCCTCCGTATGATTTATTTGTTTATGCTGAAACAGCATGAAACTTTGAATTTGTTGCAGTGGAACAACAATTCTTTGTGTTTTTTTATCTGCATGGCTTTGTTGAAAGGTGTACTTTTCCAACAGACATGCATATTTGCGTTGCAATGTTCTGCTGACGTTTTTTTCGTGAGAAAAATCGGCTTACAAAAAAGTACACCTTTCTGTAAGCCGCAGATATAATCTTAAAATATATGAAAAGTTTTCTGTCTCACACCACAAACTGGAAGATACAGAATGCCGCGTAAATGCACAGGAGCAGCACGCCCTGCCAGCGGTACAGTTTTCCCTTGATGAGGGAAGGAATCGTCAGAATTGCCATGACGCCGAGCATTACGGGCATATCGACGAGGAGGGATGCATTGATGCCCGCAATGGTTTTTTCAGCAGGAACATCAAAGGGAGCGAGGAGCGGAGAAACGCCGCTGACAAGCACGATATTGAACAGGTTTGCGCCAATGACATTGCCCAGAGACAGGGCACCGTGACCTTTGATGAGGGACGTGATCGCAGTGACCAGTTCCGGCAGAGAAGTACCGAGGGCAACGAAGGTCAGGGCAATGACGGATTCCGGAACGCCGAGGGCTTCGGCAATCTTGGTACCGTTATCAACCAGAAGTCTTGCGCCGACGGCGATGAGAGCGGCACCGACCACAAGCAAAATCAGCGCTTTCGGCAGAGACAGATCCTTTGCGGCTTCGTCATCATCACCGACATCGGAAGATTCGGGGTTATTGAACGCCTGACGGATAATGATTATCATATAAACCACAAAAACAGCAAGCAGAACCGCCCCGATGATACGTCCGAAATTACCGATAAAATAAGCGTTTGCCGCATACAGAGCAGCGGCGGAGAAGAAGAATATGACAGGTGTGATCAGCGATTTTTTCTGTACCGCGGTGGGGTGGACGGAGATGGTAATCGCCGCAATCAGTGCGGTATTGCAGATAACAGAACCGATGGCGTTGCCGTAGGCAATTTCACCGTGACCGGAAAGCGCAGAGGTTGCGGAGACCATGACTTCCGGCAGAGTTGTACCGATAGAGACGACCGTTGCGCCGATGAGCAGCTCCGGCAGATGGAAACGATGAGCAATGGAGCAGGCACCGTCGACGAACCAGTCACCGCCCTTGATGAGCATGACAAGACCGACAACGAACAACAGAACAGGGATAAGCATTTCCATAATATCAAACATTCCTTTCTTTCGGGGAAATCAGAGGATTACACCGCTGACAAAAATCTCAAATCCGATGGCAATGAGGATCAAACCACCGAGGATGGATGCTTTGCCGGCCAGATGGGTACCGAACCGTTTGCCGATGGCCATGCCTCCCATGCAAATGATGAAAGTCACAAGGGCGATGATCAGCGCACAGATCAGCGCGGACAGCCAGTCATAAGAGGCAATGGTGAATCCGACGGACAGAGCGTCTATTGATGTGGCGACGCCCTGAATCAACAGTGCTCCGATGCCGAGAGCCGCTTTTTCGCCGCTTCCTTCCTCTCCGCCTTTGATGCCCTCGACCAGCATTTTGCCGCCGATATAGCCCAATAGCAACAGTGCTATCCACGGGATCATCTTCTGGAACGAAGAAAAGACCTGTACGATCGTATGGACACAGATCCAGCCGGTCATGGGCATGATCGCCTGGAATGCCGCAAACACACCGGCGATGCCGCACATTTTGGCAAGCTTCATCTTCGGCTCGTTCAGACCGTTCGCAAGGGATACGGAAAACGCATCCATGGCAAGTCCTACGCCGAGGAGAACGCTGTTCACGATAAACAACAGATACGGTGACATAAGATACCTCCAAAGGATAGAAAAACTCCGGACGGATGTACCGCCCGGAGATATCATGTTCTGTTTCAAAAAAACATCATGTATCTTCCTGCGGACAACTGTCCCAGCAAATACATGAGTCTCGCAATTTCAAGCAAGCCAGACCGTTTGTCACAGCCGAGGTTGTTGACTTGCTGTGCCGTATGCGGCACCTGCTACTCCCTCACGGGTTTGCAGTTATTTTATCATATTTCCCGAAATTTGTCAAGAAGGCCTCCCGAAAAACTTGGGTACCGTCTCTTAAAAAAAGATTTTTCTGCCAAAATTCAGGTGGAAGCAGCACCGTAACCCATTTACCCCCTTTACTTTTTTCCGGAAGTTTGGTATAATAGGAACGAACTTTTCATATACCAGAGGAAAAGCATTTTTGCAGAAGGAGGTATGCGGTACGACATTCAGACACAGACTTCAGAGAATTTATCACACCGGGGAAGAAGTCATCCGTACCTATCTTCATTTCAAAATCAGCCGGAGCGCTGCAGCACTCTCTTATTATCTTCTTATGGCGCTGTTCCCGCTGATCATGTGCGTTTCCATCATCGTATCCCAGTTCCGCCTGTCGGATTCCAATATTCTGACCTTCATTGAGAGCTGGATCACCGACGACATCAGTACCTTCACATGGAAGAATACCGGTTCCGTCAGCTCCGCCGTGGTTGCCTTCATCATCGGCATGACCCTGCTTGTCACCTCTTCCAGCGGAGCGTTCCGCTGTCTGACTTATACAGCAGAGGAAATCACCGGAGAACGACGGTTCAAGGGGCTGTTCGGTACCGTTTTCAGTTATCTTTTCGCCTTTATCCTGTTCATGCTGGTCTACGCATCCATCTTTGTCACGACCCTGTGGCAGGTGCTCCTTGACCTTCTGGATTCCTTTATCACCCTGCCGGCAGCAGCCTATCTGATCGGTAATCTGCGATATGTCATCATTTTCGCGGCGATCTTCTTTATCTGTTTCGTCCTGAATTTTCTCATGCAGCCGAAAGATGTCAACAAGCGCCGACTGATTCCCGGCACTCTGTTTACCTCCGTCGGATTCAGCGTCGCAACAGCCTATTTTTCCATGTTTATCCGCGGAAGCGCACGGTATTCTCTTGTGTACGGTTCCCTTGCTTCCATCGTGCTTTTGATCCTCTGGCTGAATATGTGCGGCAACATTCTGATGATCGGCGTGATCATCAATTCCATCATCCACAGGCAGACCAAATAAAAAAGGAAGTGCTTTATATGCAGACCTTCATCCCAGCAAAAGACAATTCCTCTCCTGTCCGGGTTTTCGGCCTTGCTCCTTATGCGGACGGCGAAGGCTTTTCCAAATGCCACAAATCCATCCTTGATGCGGTTCCTACCCTGAAAGACCTCGGTCACCGCAGCTGCGGCGGACGGATCTGCTTCCGCACTGATGCGGATCATTTTACCCTGCGCATGACACTGGAGCGTGTCAGCGTAGATATCGGTATTGCCATTTTCGGCGCATCCTCTGCAGATGTCTATGAGGGTGATCGCACAAAAGCCCGGTTCTTGGGTTTACTTTACCCCACAACCAGCTATTCCGACACCCCTGCTGTCGTCGAGCGCACTTTCTACCGTGCTCTCCCCGGCATGCAGGATATCACCGTTGTTCTCCCCCGCAATGAAACGGTAACCGAATTCTCCGTTTCCGTGGAAGATGGCTGCCGTGTTGAGGCTCCCACACCATACCGCAATCAGAAACCGGTCATTTTCTATGGTTCCTCCATCACAGAGGGCGGATGCCCCACCCGTGTCGGATGCAATTATGTATCGCTCTTATCAAACCTTCTGAACATTGATATCCGCAATTACGGTTTCTCCGGCAACGCCAAAGGAGAACTTGCCTTTGCTGATTACATCATCGCCCAGGACCCCTGCATCTTTGTTTACGACTACGACCATAACGCTCCGACACCGAAATGGCTTGAAGATACGCACGAGCCCTTTTTCAAGCGTATCCGCGCAGCCCTGCCGGACCTTCCCATCATCATGATGTCCCGCCCGGATTTTACCCGGGACGAGGACGCCGCCGCGCGTCGTGCGATCATAAAGAAAACCTACGAAAACGCCGTCTCCGCAGGTGACAAGCTGGTGCGTTTCCTCGACGGCGGCGAATTTTTCCCGCCGGAGCTTGTCGACTATTGTTCCGTGGATAATGTCCACCCGAACGATATGGGCTTCCGCTGTATGGCAGACAAAGCCGCACCGGTTCTGGAAGAATTTGCAGCCTGGCTGAAATAACGACACTGTTCATCATCCTCCGTCCGCATCCGGATGGGGGATTTTTCTTTTCATCGGACTTTTTTCTGCATATATGGTCTGTGCCGTTCACACTGCCGGGTTCACGGCTTTATATAAAAATAATATGATTCTTTGTATATTATTTTGTATAGAATATGTTCTATCAATTTATCCTGTTTTTCCTTGCCTTTCACGACTGCAATTCCATCTTAACCACTGTTTTATATAGAACTCGTTCTGTATTGCGTTCTATATAATTTTATGTTATAATATCACCCGAAAATAAAAAATTCTCCAAGGAGATGGAAAAAATGACAAGCGAAAACATCCAACACCTTGCCGCGATGATCATTTACATGCTTGCAGTCGTCTGCATCGGTATTTACTTCGCGAAAAGGGCAAACAAAAACGCAGAGAGCTACTTCCTCGGCGGACGTTCCCTCGGCCCGTGGGTCGCAGCGTTCAGCGCGGAAGCATCCGATATGTCCGGCTGGCTCTTAATGGGTCTTCCCGGACTTGCATACTGGACCGGTCTTGCAGACGCAGGCTGGACGGCAATCGGTCTGTTCGTCGGTACATACCTCAACTGGCTGATCGTCTCCAAGCGTCTCCGCCGCTACAGTACACGGCTTGACGCCATCACGATCCCCGGCTTCTTCTCCAAGCGTTTCCATGAGAAGAAGAAACTTATCCTCACCGTATCTTCTCTGTTCATCATCATCTTCTTTACTGTCTATGCGGGTCAGTGTCTGGCCTCCTGCGGTAAGCTGTTCATGAATCTGTTCGGCCTCGGTTATCATCAGATGATGATCATCGCCGCAGTCTTCGTCCTGTTCTACACCTTCCTCGGCGGCTTCCTTGCAGAAAGTGCTTCCGACTTCATGCAGGCCGTTGTCATGATCATCGCGCTGGTCGTTATCTTCCTGCTGGCCATCCTCAATGCAGGCGGTCTCGGCGCTGTCATTGACAACGCAAAGAGCTATGACGGCTTCTTCTCCCTTCTGAAGACCGCAACTCCCTCCACCGAAACGGTCAATACCTTCGGTGCCGGCAAGTCTTTCAGCATTCTTTCCATTGCATCCGCCTTTGCATGGGGCCTTGGCTACTTCGGTATGCCGCAGGTTCTCCTGCGTTTCATGGGTATCCGTTCCGAGAAAGAACTGACCCGTTCCCGCCGTGTTGCGTGCATCTGGCTGTTCATTGCCATGGGTGCAGCTCTTATGATCGGTGTCGTCGGCAGAAGCGTTCCGGATATCAACTATCTCTCCAACGCAGAAGCTGAAAACATCTTCATTGACACCGCAACCAGATTCCTCCCGCCGATCCTCGCAGGTTTTGCCTGTGCCGGTATTCTGGCTGCTTCCATCAGTTCCTCTGACTCCTATCTGCTGATCTCCACCTCTGCTCTGGCAGAAAACGTCTACCACGGTATCGTAAAGAAGAATGCAACCGACAAAGAAGTCATGTGGGTCTCCCGTATCTCCATGGCTCTGATCACCGTCATTGCAATGATCATCGCGTGGGATTCCAACAGCACCATTTTCGGTATCACCTCCTTTGCATGGGCAGGCTTCGGTGCGACCTTCGGTCCGCTGATGCTCTTCTCCCTGTTCTGGAAGCGTACCACGTATGCGGGCGCTCTTGCCGGTATGATCTCCGGCGGTGCAATGGTCTTCTTCTGGAAGCTCGTTCTCAACGGCCGCGGCGGTATCTTCGATATCTACTGCCTGCTCCCCGCATTCATCGTCTCTGCCATCGTTATCGTCGTCGTTTCTCTCTGCGGCAAGAAGCCTGCAGGTGAAATCGCTGCAGATTACGACGCCGTTGCTGCAAACAAGCAGTAAACCCTATCGCCTTCATCCGACCGGGCTGCCGCAGACTCCTCCAAAGTGCGGCGCCCGGTTTTTATTTTTTCGCTTTTCATCCTCGCTGGGTTGCAATCCTGCGCAAAAGATGTTATAATAAAGTAATGTGAAAAGAAGGAGGTTATCTGCCCTATGAAAAAGTGGATCAAGCTGGACAATGCCGCGAAAATCTATCCGCCGACACAGACGAAGAAGCGTGCAGCCATGTTCCGTCTGTCAGTCGTGCTGACGGAAGACGTCGATCCCGACATTCTTGCCGATGCCCAGTCAAATACCCTGCGCAGATTTCCGTCCTTTGCCTGCCGTCTGCGGCGCGGATTCTTCTGGTATTATCTGGAACACATGTCCGGCGAGCCGCCTATCTTTGAAGACGTCTACAGTCCCATGCAGAATATGAACGGTTTCCGGGAACATCATTTCATGTACCGGCTATTATATTCCAGGCACCGCATCGCGGTGGAATGTTTCCACATGCTGACCGACGGCACGGGTGCTATGACCTTCCTTCTGTCCCTTGTCAATGAATATCTCCGCCTAAAATACGGCGTTGACGGATCCGGAAAGGGTTCCAAGTTCGTTCTTTCCTGCGACGAAAAGCCCGCGCCGGAGGAATATGAGGACAGCTTCCTGCGCTATGCAGGCAAAACCATCATCAGCCGCTCCGAAAAGGCCTCCTATCAGACAGGCGGAACACCGATGCCGCTGAACAAGCTCATGTTCATTTCCGGAACAGTCCCGACGGACAAGCTGCTGGAAAAAGCCAAGGAATACCATGTCAGCGTCGGCGTCTTCCTCGCGGCCAATCTGCTTTATGCGGTCCACAAGAAACAGCAGCACGAAAAAAGTGCACGCAAGCGTTCACTGCCCGTCAAAATTTCCGTTCCCATCAATTTGCGGCGGTTCTTCCCCAGCAAAACGGTGCGGAATTTTTCCTCCTTTGTCAACCCCGGTATCGAAAGCCGCTTCGGCAATTTCACATTTGAGGAAATCCTTGCCCAGGTCGAGCACTTCATGGGGATGCACATCACGGAAAAGGAACTGCGCGCCCGCTTCTCTGCAAACGTTGCATCGGAGCACAATCCTTTTCTGCGTGTTGCGCCTCTGATTCTCAAAGACCCTGTCATGAAGATTTTCTTCCGTATGCAGGGAGACCGTTATCACGCATCGTCTATCTCCAATCTCGGTGTCATCAATCTGGTTCCGGAGATTGCGCAGTATATCACCGCTGTTGATCTGACGCTCGGACGTCCTGCGACCCGCAGAAGCTCTTGTGCCTGCGTCAGTTATAACGGAAAAACCATCATCAATTTTTCCCGCACCACCATGGAAGCGGAAGTGGAACGGTACTTCTTCACCCATCTCGTCCGTCTGGGGATCCCGGTCTTCATCGAAAGCAACGGACGCTTCTGATTCTTCTGAAAGGAGTTTTCTTTCATGTCTTATTGTGTTCACTGCGGTGTGGAGCTTGCTGACCATGAGAAGGAATGTCCTCTCTGCGGCACCGTAGTCATTGATCCCAACCGGACAAACAATGGTGATCCCATGTTCTCCCGCAAAATGGAGGACATCAAGGAGCAGCGGATCAATCCGCGCTTTATCGCCATGCTGATTTTCTGGATCACGCTTCTCCCCTTTGCCGCAACTGCCGGCATCTTCATGATTTTTTCCCTCGGTCTGCGCTGGACGGTCTATGTTTTCGGTGCAGAGGTCTGTGTCTGGGCGTTCTTTCTGTTCCCGCTCCATTATCAGGGGATCAAACCATACTGGAATGTACTCATCAATACCGCAGTCACTGCGGGGTACCTGTTTCTGATAGCCTTTATGCAGGAGAACAATTCGTGGTATCTGCCCCTCGCCCTGCCCCTGACACTGCTGACCTCAGCCGTCGCCGCCGCCATTGTCTTCATTCTCCGGCGTAAAAAACTGGGCAAGTTCGGGAAATTCGGATGGACCGCCATTTCCGCGTCGGTTTACCTGTTTGCCATTGATATCTGCATCACGCATTTTGTCAGCGGCTTCTTTTTCCCGCTGTGGTCCTGGTTCGTGGGTATCCCCTTCGCCGCTCTCGGCGTGGTCTGTGTGCTGATCTCCGGGAATGCTGCGCTCAGCGAATGGATCCGGAAAAATATGTTTATCTGATATAGAAAAATACAGGTCAGCCGGACAGCTGACCTGTTGTTATTTCCTTGATTTCCATTTCTTTTATTCGTTTTCTCCGGCAGCAGGGCCGGGACCCGCGGATCCCCGTTCGATCAGTTTCCCTTCGATGATGATCCGCTCCGGCATATCGAATTCCTGCATTGCGATTTTCTCCCGCAGAAGATGGATACACAGGGAGACCTGTGTTCTGGAAAAGCTGTCGATGGTCGTCAGGGCAGGAATACTGTAAGCGGCTGCAGGGATATTGTTGATACCGATAACGGAAACATCCTCCGGAACCCGGACACCTTCGGCGAGGAACGAGGATATCATGCCAAGGGCGACCTCGTCATACGCGCAGATAAACGCGCTCGGCATGCCTGCAGACGGAGCCTTTTTCCGTTTTTCCAGATAATAGTGTGCCGCTTCCTTGCCGATGGCTTCAAAACGGCAGCCGCTGATGCAGATATCCTCATCAGACACGGGGATGTGCATCTGCTCCGCCGCGCGGAGGAACGCTATCCGTTTGGTTTGTGTGTTATTTTCGCCAACAAAACCGATACGCCTGTGACCGAGCGCTGTCAGATAGCCAAGACAATGCTTCATATAAGCGATATCATCAATCCCGATGAAAAAACCGCCGTTTTTGCTTTGAATCTGTCCTGATTCGGATAGTCTTACACAGGGAAGGTGTATCTCGGGAAAATCCGCCGTAATACCAACCAGAAGTACCCCATCTGTTAATCCGTCCTCCTGCAGCACATGCAGGACCCGTCGGTTGCTTTCATCCGCCAGACCTGCAATGTGGATCTCGGAATAAACGCCCGCTTCATCCAGAATCTCCACCGCTTCCGATACAATCCTTGCATAATACACCGAGACGATTTCCGGTACCAGAATGGCGATGCGCGGCATCTTTTTGGCAAGATTCGTCTTTTTGAACCGGGGAGGCAATAATCCGTTTTCCTCTGCAATACGCAGGACGTGAGCTACCGTATCAGCGCTGATCTCCTCACTGCCGCTGAAAACCTTTGATACAGTTGCAGGTGAAACATGCGCAAGCTCTGCAATCCGCTTGTTTGACAAAAATATCCCCTCCCGTTTTTCTTCTCTGCTATTATGATACTAAAACCTGTGCAATTTGTCAAGAGACAGCAACTCGAAATTATTTCGTACCATGCGGTCTTGACAAAAACCCTCTGTTCCCTGTATAATGAATGCAGGAAACAAATGACTGCCGCGGTTTTCTGCCATGCGGCAGGCCAAAAAAGGAGTATCGTCATCATGAAGAAAACATCCCGTTCTCTTGCGATTCTGTGTCTTTCTGCTGTTCTGCTGACTCAGGCTGCTGCCTGCGGCGCAGAACCATCCGCTCCCCAGCAGACACAAGCACCGGGCACTGCCGCTGTGACGGAAGCAGCCGAAACAGAAGCACCGGAACCCACGCCTCTTGATGCACTGGAAGCCCGTGATATGGGCGGAGCGGAATTTGTCATCATTTCCCAGGACAACTCCGAACGTCAGAATTTCTATCACGAGGAAAACAAGGGCGATACCATCAACGATGCAATTCTCGCCCGTGACAACGAGGTGAGCGAAAGGCTGAATCTGAAAATCACCAGTATAGGATTTGATTCCCGCGCAGATGTTACCAGTGCTGTACAGAAGACCATTAATGCCGGAGACGAAGCCTACCACCTGATCATCAACTCCCTCTCCGACGGTATCCACACCCTGACATCTTCCGGCATGCTCTATGATTTGACCGAAATGCCCTATCTGCAGCTGGATGCGGAATACTGGAACAAATCCATGTCCGAAAATCTCCGTATTTTCGGCAAACAATATTTCTCCACTGGCCCCATTGCACCGCTGTTCTATCAGACCCCCATTGTCATGATGTTTAACAAACGTCTGGCTCAGGATTACGATATCGGCGACATGTATCAGCTTGTTCTCGATGGCAAATGGACCATCGACAGGCTGTACGAAATGACCCACACACTCTCTGCCGATCTGAACAGTGACGGCAAAATGGATTCCTCCGATTTCTGGGGTCTGGTCACCGACGGAACCTTCGGCAATGCGCTTTACACCGGCGCGGGCTATAATACCGTGGAACAGGTGGGTGACACCTATCAGCTGACCCTCGGCTCGGATCGTTCCGTGACACTGATCGAAAAATGTGCGGGCTATTTCGGTGACAGAAAGACGGTCATCAATGACAAAAACGGTTCCGAAAGCTATGGACGTGATATCTTTGAAGCGGGCAATGCCCTGTTCATGGATTCTACGATCCTCGGTGTCCTCTATCGCCGCGGCATGAAAGATGACTTTGGTATCATCCCCTGCCCGAAGCTGGATGAAGCACAGGAAACCTACTATACTGCCTGCAACACATGGCTTGCAACCGGTATCGCCGTTCCCATGCTGGTCTCCGATCCGGAGCGAACAGCGCTGATTATGGAAACGATGGCTTATATCTCCTATAAGAATATCCGGCCTGCGGTCTATGAGATCACACTGCAGGGCAAGGTTGCGCGGGACGACGCTTCCTCCATCATGCTGGACTACATCTTCGGCAATGCGTCTTTTGACTTCAATACCATCTTCAATTTCGGCGACACCTCCATCCTTCTGCGTGAAGCGATGCTTGGTGAGCAGGAAAATTTCGTTTCCAAATACGAAAAGAAACTGAAGACTGCCCAGAAAGACATCGACAAGGTTCTGAAATTTGCAAAAGAGTGAGGTCGGCACAATGGATTTCTTAACACAGCACGCAAAGGATACCACATATTTACAAAATCTTTTGAAAGACGCAAAAGAAGTCGTCATCCCGGAAAAGAATCCACTGACCGGGGATGATATCTGGAACATTTCCGAAGCGCTTCTTCTCCACAGCGATCTGACAGTGATCCTGGACGGCGCACACCTGCGTCTGCAGGACGGGGTTTACGCAAATATCTTTGCAACGGAAAATCCTCATGGCACCGGTGCCTGTGAGGAGCATAACAATATCCGAATCATTGGTAAAAACGGTGCAACCCTGGACGGCGGTCTCCACAACGGACTGACCGAGCGCACAGCGAATACCGAGGGTCGTCCTTCGGTTCTATACAATACCCTCGTCTACATGCGCAATGTGACGGATTTTTCTGTTGAGAACATCCGCATCATTCATCCGCGGTACTGGGGTATGACGTTCTACTTCTGCGAAGATGGTGTCATCCGCAATATTGAATTTGAAGCAGACAATACTGCCCCAAATCAGGATGGCATTGACCTGCGTCTGGGCTGTCACGATATCCGCATTGAGCACATCACCGGCTCTACAGGAGACGACACCGTCGCCCTGACAGGCCTCATGGGTTACAGTGAGAGTGCAAAGCAGATTCCGGGCAAATCTCCCGACATTCATCATGTACTCATCCGGGATATCTGTACTTATGTTACCGGAGGTCACGGCATTGTGCGTCTGCTCAACCACGACGGGATATGTCTCCATCATGTGGAAATTTCCGGTGTCTATGACCGTGCGGTCGATATTCCGGACGCCGTCCGCAATCAGGCTGCCATCCGTATCGGTGACAAGAATTATTCCCATATCCGGCCTGCGACGGATGATGAGACCCATCACATCCATGTGGAACATGTAAAAACCAACGCCCGTTTCTGTGCCGTCTGGCGTCACGGGAATCCCGGAACACTCACCTGTGAAGATATCGTCAACACAGCCGAAAACGGTGTTCTGATCAAAGATGTCTGATATTCCCATAACGAACCAATCCCCTGTCCGGCTTCCGGACAGGGGATCTCTGTCTTTAATAGAACACGTCAATAAAACGATGACGCAGTTTTTCAAAAAAGGTATCGCTATTGATGAGCTCGTTTTTTTGTTCTTCATACCATATACGGAAACGGGACAGTTCGTCATCTGACAGGGTATGAGAGCTGAAACGGGCCTTCTCGGCAAGGGTATACAGTTCCTGCGGGATTCTGATGCCATCTGCATTGCCTTTTCTGTTTTTGTTTGCAGCACGCTCGATGCGGCAGCAGAGGGCAAACCACGCTCCGGCTGTATCCTTTGCGGAGAGCTCCGTACCGTCACACAGGCGTGCAAAGCGCTCAAGAAGCACTCTTCGCCGGATGGGAAGCACCGATATTGCTCCGCCGAGGATAAGAACCACTGCGAAAGCGCCGACCGCACGGCCGATTTTCCGCGGTGTTCCGGTCGGATCGCCGATCGGTGTGCCGCTGTCCGAATTGCCGCCGGAGGGATCTCCGTCAGAGGAACCTCCGGTTGGGCCGCCTTCGTCGGAGGGTTTTCCGCCGGACGGGGGATTTCCGGGATCTTTCGTTCCCAGAGAATCGGTCTCCTCACCCGGTACCTCCGCAGTATCCGGACCGACAACCGAAACAGTCTCCGCCGTTTCGGGCGCATGGGTCTCCGCCGGATTTCCGGGAACCGGATCACCCTGACTGCCGGGAACGGGACTGCTGACGGTATTGCCTGCGGAAGCAGGTGTTGCCTCGATGGGGACCCAGCCGCGGACCTCATCAAAGATTTCCGCCCATGCATGACCGTCTGCATCCGTTACGTTCTGCCATTTGTTTATCTGTCCGGGCTTGATCTCCACAAGATAGCCCACTGCCAGACGTGCCGGAATACCAGCCGCACGGAGCAGCATGACCTCGGCGGAAGCAAAGTGAACGCAGAAGCCTTCGTCCGCATCTTCAAGGAACCATTTCACCAAATCAGTTTCTCCCTCCGGCATCTGGGGGGCGGTGCGGGAGTAGGCTGCATGGTTTTTTACGTAGTCTGTAACGCTGTCAAGAATCCGGAGTTTCCGCACACCCTCATCCCGGATGAATACCTCTCCCATGCCGTCGCTGTTCAGTACGGAATTTACGATTTTCCATAAAGCATTCCTGTTTTCCACAGCCAGACACTTCTTGTATTCTTCTGTCTGCGTGAATCCCGAAAATAGAGTAATCGCATCCGGCTCATAATTGAGAACGATTTCAGACGGAACATATTCTCCGGACGAAATAAAGTCGAAGGTATAAGTTTTTTTACTGCCGGAATTTTTGTATCCCCGGGATCGGTCCGTATCATACTGCACGGAACAGTTCTCGAAATAATACGGAGTAAACAGGTATGGGGAACGCACCGAAGACAACGTGATATGCCCTTCCGAAAATCTCGGTGGATGCACATAGCCCTGTCTGTCCCCTGTACGGAGATATTCCGCATAATCCGTAATCATGGAATCATATTCTCCGGCATCAGCATAAGAATCTTCCCACGTTGTCCCCGTGTAGGTATCGTAGGACATCTGGCGCAGATAGAAAACACCGGGTTCATCACTCTTTACCCGCATGACGGCAATGCCTTTGACCCCGTTCCGTTTCAGACGGTCCAGTGCGATGGTATTGCCCTCCACCGTAGATGTAAACCACCCGCCGGAAGAGAAATCAACAAACGAAGCGTCGCTTGTCGGAAGATACATGAGAAGTTCCTCCGCCTTGTTTTCCGCTGCCGCAAGGACGTCTCCGCCGAATTCATTGAATTCTTCTGTGAAGCTGCCTTTGACATAGCTTTCCGGCGGACAGAGCTGATAAACTGTCAAAATGAGGATGAGCATGGGAACAAGCGAGCAAAGCATCCGCTGTGAGGATGCGTAAAGATCCTGCTTTCTTGTCTTTTCCGATCCGCCGATGACCAGCATGCCGAAAAACAGAAGAAAGATCGTGATTGCCCACATCTTCGGCATCGTCTTTCCGATGATCAGAAAACACAGGACAAACACCGGAACCGGAAGCAGCGCTGTTTCCAGAGGCGACCGTCTGCGGAGATAGACAATGGAAAAGAGGAACTGGAACACCGTCATGCAGGCGCCAAGCGCTTTTGTGATCTGTTCGGGGATTGCCGCATCATCTGAATAGGCAAGCCTGAACCTCCACGAAACCAGATTATCGGGATAGCTTATGAAGTCATAATTCTCCAGCATCTCCATCGTTCTTGCCGCGATAAAACCGAATCCTGCGATGATATCTTCCGCATGGTAATACAGAATCAATGTGAACACAAGCAGCGATGCAGAATAAAAAAGCCAGTAGAACCGTCCGGGGCGGACATGGGATGCCGTCATCGGTCTGCGGCGCTGTTTTCTGTTATCCCCGGCTGCTTCCGCTTTCCGCGGTCCGATATGGAATATCGCCGCGAACCAGAAAGAGAGCAGTATGGCACCCATAGCAAGCCGTTTCATTTCCACAGGGAGACCGAATCCCGTCACAAAACTCGCCGCAGCACCAAAAGCACCGCAGAAAAGCACCGCGGAATCCGCTATGATCAGAAGCAGAAAGGTCCGGAGCTTCCGTTTGTTCCAGGGAATACGCCGCAGCAGTTCCATATCCATTGTCATCCGCTCCTTTCATGTTGTCATGCTGTGTACCGTGAGATTTCATACTGCTGGGATTCTCAATCCGCTGGGATCACAGTCCCTGTGTCTGCACAGGGGTGCTCCCCTGTCTGTCATCATAGTGTACCGCCGTATTGACTGCCGTGATGCCGCCGTCAGCACCGATATGATAGCCTGTCGGCAGCTTGGCAAGCAGCGGGGAGGATTTCATCTGCTCTGCAGTGACGGGTTCCTCAGGTGTTCCCCCTGCACAGATCTTTGCAAACAGCTCTCCGGCCTCCGCCATTGACTCAAGTTCTGCCGATTCATCCGCGCCTGCGGCGTTCCGCCAGATCACCACAGACCGTAAAGTCCCGTCGTCCCTGCATATCTGATCCAGCAGGTAAATAAGACAGTCAAAGACCGCGTCAGCCCGATCATCGTCTGCGGGTCTGTCAAATGTGATGCCGACAGCCAACCTTGGATGCTCCACGGGTTCTCTGACCAGGACGCCGTCAGTTTTTGCCGAGAGTTTCCAATGGACCGCGCGCATGGGATCGCCGGGACGGTAGTCGCGGATCTCCGACTGCTCCGTAAAGCCCTTGGCGGGGACCATGGTACTGCTCTCATGTTTCCACTGTTCCGGCACGGAGACCGGCTGCCGCGGAACCGGCATCACAAGGGTCAGAACCTCCCTCGGTCCCATGACCCGCACGGGGAAGGAAAACAGACCCAGAGGGTCGGTCATCCGGATATGCTCTGCCGATGTCCGTATCATCGCAGTATGCGCGGTATCCACGGGCACACGCACAGCATTCTCCAGATGTGATTCCCGCAGTTCCCCCTGTCTGCCCGTACATGGTGTAAAACGGAACCTTACCCGCCTGAGACGGGACCGGGCAGAGGTCAGATTTTCCTGCCGGACAGTGAGGCGCACGGGCAGGCGGAAATACTTTGTCGTTTTTTGTGCATAGATAAGAACGGTCGCCTGTGTCCCGCGCACCGCAGACATGGGATGCGAGATCGTCAGTGTTGTCATGATCCACGGCGGGAGGGCAAGCAGCAGCGATAAAAGCGGCAGACCGAGGGCAACCAGCAAAAGATAGTAGGAAAACCACTCCGTATAGTTTACGGCAAACGCAACAAAGCCGCACAGGGTTCCGAGATAGAGAAGCCAATGGGCAAAGATTCCCATAAATGGATCCGCCTCCCTTCTTTGATCATCTCATGTTTTCAGTTCTGGACGCGGATACTCGGCGCATGGGTATTCTTGACGATTTCCGATGCAATATCCGAGGCCAGTCTGCCGCGGCTTTCTGCCTCTGCCGTCAGAATCAGACGGTGGGAAACGGTCATGGCAAAGACCTGCTTAACGTCCGTCGGCACCACATAATCCCGCTCGGAAAGGTAGGCATAGGCTTTTGCCATAGCGGCGACACCCAGCGTTGCACGTGGAGAAGCTCCGCGGGATAACTCCGGATGGTTCCGTGTGGCTGCAATCAACGCGACAATGTAGTCTGCGACCTCTTTTGCGATGTAGATTTCCCCGCAGCTTTTCTGCATGGCAGAAAGGCTGTCTGCATCCATGATCTGCCGGACGCGGTCAAGCGGTCTGCCATCCTGATGGCGCAGGATCATATCGCTCTCATCGGCCGGTTTCGGATAGCCGACGGACAGGCGTACCATGAAGCGGTCCATCTGGGAATCGGGCAGGAGCTGTGTTCCTGCTGCTCCTGTGGGGTTCTGGGTCGCAATGACACAGAAAGGCCTGGGCAGCGGATAGGAGCTGCCGTCAACGGTCACCTGTCCTTCCTCCATTGCCTCCAGAAGCGCGGACTGCGTGCGGCTGGTCGCGCGGTTCAATTCGTCTGCCAGAAATAAATTGCATAAGATCGCACCGGGCTGATAGGTCATGCGCCCGGTCTCTTTATTGTAAAGGGAATAACCCGTGATATCCGAGGGGAGAATATCCGGGGTAAACTGCACACGTCCATAGGAAAGACCCATAGCACGGCAGAAAGAAAGGGCGACCGTCGTCTTGCCGACCCCCGGAATGTCTTCCAGCAGTACATGACCACCCGCCAGCATGGTCAGCAGTATCCACAGAAGTGTGTTGCGCTTGCCGATCACAGCCCGCTCAGTTTCCGTAATGACGTCCGCGATTCTCTGATTCATATCGTTGTTTCCTCCAGTTGTCCGGCGTTTTCAATGATGATGCGGAAATGACAGAGCAAAAAAGGAACAGAACAAGATTCTTTGTGTCTGTATTAAAAAATATTAGACGCTGAAAATCCGGTTTTGTTCCCCAAAAATCAAAAATATTTTTGAAAAATTTCGGTTTTATTCAAATTGATCGCCGCAGTCTGCTTTTCTTGCGCGGGTAAAACGGGCTTTGTCCCGCCGATAGACGGTTTCCGCAGTTTTTCCGCTTCCCGTGCACAGTGTCAGACCGATCTTTCCCGGCTCTGTGATGGGATGGCGGAGGATTCTGGCAGGGGCCGGAATGGTTTCTCCCCGTGCTGCCGCAAGATACGAAAACTTTTCGTCTTCGTATGGCACGTCCCCGCCTTTTAAGAATTTATGGAGTTTCCCTCTCTGCACACGGCAGGTAAAATGACACCAGTCGTCATCGTCCATGGGACAGTTCCCGCAGCCGGCAGGACACGGCGCACAAATCGTCATTCCCTCTCCCAGAAGGATCGTTTTTGCATCCCGCAGAATGGAAAAACCGACAGGTGTTCCCGGCTCGATCAGAAGCACAAGCCCCAACGACAGCGTGCACATTTTCCGATACAGTTCCCGGCGGGCAGCGGGGGCCATTTCATTTGTCATATAGGAAGCCATGACAAGGTCAAATTTCCGCCCTGACCGGATGAGCGCATCTGCCGTTTCCGCAGCGTCACCCGTGATCCACTCGGTTTTTCCGGTAAGACCAGAATCTTTCAAAAGCGTTTCTCCCATCCGCCGCATTGCGGTTTCCCGTTCCACACAGGTGATGCAGGAAAGCGACGGAAGAAGCTCCCCGACTGCAAACGCACCGGCTCCCGTCCCGGCACCGAGGTCAAGTACGGTCCCGATGCTCTGTGTATCACGCTCCGCCAGCGTTTCAAGGGTCCAGGCAAGTGCTGTGGAAACCGCACCGAAAGTAGCTGGCATCCGCACTGCTGCATAAGCCATCACCGCGAGTTCCTCTGTCACAAGGCGTTTCCCATGTCCGCTTTCCTCTTTATATTTTGCCGTCATGACGGAAACTGCGTTTTTCAGTTTCTGCATGTCCATCTCCGCAGCCCGCGCTTCAATCGCAGCTCTGCATGACATCGGCAGATCCATTCGGATATTCCTCCCAAATAACATTCTCCCGGCATTGGGTTCCCTTCATCCCGGGGTCTTATTTTGTACCATTATATCAGATTTTTATGATTGTGTCAACTGCCATGCCGGAGAGCCGATGTCCAGCACATTTCCGTTCCCATAGCAGTCTATCGGCATGTTTTCCGATTGTTCATATTTTTTTCAAAGGATTCCGCATATTTTATGGTATAGTAGAGAAAAAATCCGAAAGAGGTTTTCTCTCCATGAAACGAATTCTGACAGTTCAGGATATATCCTGTATCGGCAAATGCAGTCTGACCGTCGCGCTGCCTGTGATCTCCGCCATGGGCATCGAATGTGCCGTTCTGCCGACTGCTGTGCTCTCCACCCATACTGCTTTCAAGGGGTTTACTTTCCATGACCTGACGGGGGAGATGGGCCCGATTGCAGATCATTGGGAAACACAGGGGCTCGGCTTTGATACGCTTTATACGGGGTATCTCGGTTCCTTTGAACAGATTCATTTTGTGGAAGAGCTGATCGGACGGTACAGAAAATACGGAACCGCCGTGATCGTTGATCCCGCCATGGGCGATTTCGGAAAGCTCTATCCAGGATTTGATACTGCATTTGCCCATGCGATGGGAAATCTTTGCGGTAAAGCCGATGTGATCCTGCCGAACATTACGGAAACCGCTTACATGCTGGACCGTCCCTGTCCCACAGGCACGGTCAGCGAAGACGAGATCAAGGAAATGCTTATCAGTCTTGCTACCCTTGGTTGTCCTCTGCCTGCTATGACCGGGGTCATGCTGCATAAGGACTCCATCGGCGTCATGGCATATCACAGAGACACCGACACGTTCTTTCATTATGAAAATGAACGGATGCCTGTCCAGTTCCACGGCACCGGAGATATCTTCGCATCTGCCGTGACCGGAGGCATCGCGCTTGGCATGGGTATCGACGAAGCGCTGACACTGGCAGTCGATTATGTCCTCGAATGTATCCGCATGACGATGAAAGATAAGGACCGCCGCTGGTATGGGGTCAATTTTGAAGAAGCAAGCCCGATGCTGACAGAACGGGTACAGAACCATAAAAAGTAAAGATTGAAAGATAAATCTTTCAATCAACGCGGAAAAAGGAAGCTTTCGCTGTGCAGAAGCCATGGTCAAAAAAATGATGATCCCGGATGCAAAAACTGCATCCGGGATCCGTTTTTGTTGTTCTGTTCCCGCTCGTATTCGACAGCGACATAGCCCAGAAGACCGCCCCAGTGGCAAAAAATAGTTGCTGTTGGGATTGGGGCATCCCCAGCCGTCAATACCGCTGTAGTTTTATTTCCTTCACAGCTATGGTCAGCGAACCAAGAATTTCCTGCCTTCAGGCATTGGGAGTGTCAAGGTCTTCGATAAACATCTCCGTTGTGATTTTCCATTCTTCTACCTTTTCAAGACCGATTTTCCCGGCAGTGTCAGCAAAGAACGTGATCAGTGCAGCACGGTCGTCCCCGTCCTTCCATGCGCGGCGTTTCAGCCGAGCATAGACGACACCGAGACGCACCTCATCCACACGCACAGCCAAGGTAGCGCCCCCTGCCACACCCGCCTTTGCACAGTCCAGAATGGATTCATAGCAATCGAGTTTCTCAGGCGCGAGGAACTGCTCGTCCTGGGGCTCTCCGAAAATCGACAGTCCTTCCCCGGATGCTTCCAGTGCGTCGTGGAGTGCGTCGATGTAGGCACGGATGTAGGGCGCAGCTGCTCCGTAATAAGCAGCAAGGAACCGGTTTGTCAGCGCTTCGGTATCGCAGTAGGGATTCCAGGAAAGCTTTGCCAAGAGATATCCGCGCAGTGCCCAGAATTCGCCGCGGTTTTCCCGGTTGGCCTGATTGAAGACGGAGCGCACACCGCCCTCATAGAAGCAGCGCATATTCGGTGCCAGCACCCGCAGATTCGGGAACGGCGCGATCAGGTTCTTGAACTGAATGTTATAGTCCCAGAGAAAGATATTCTTGCAGTATTTATGCCAGACGGCCATATCCTGCATAAAGCTTTCGGAGGCGGGATCGTACTGGATGGGCTTTGAGCGGTTGCACTCGATATTGCAGAACATGATGTGGACATTGTCCCGCATGAAAAGCTCCTTCGGTGCGGTACGGCTGTACCAGTAGGACAGGGTGGAAATGACCTTGTCCGGGAATGCCTCCGCCACGCGGTTGACAAAATACATGATGGAGCCGATGGGAGACCCGGCCTTGTCGTCAAGCGCTTTGCAGCGTGGGCACTGACAGTTGCGGGTCGTATCATTCTGGCTGATGGACCAGTACCGCGCGTCCGGCTCTTTCTCCATAAAGATACGAAGATTTCTGATCGCCTCGTCGATCATGTTGTCATCGGTACAGCAGAGCTGACCGTCTTTCACGCGCTCCCCGTCCACAAGAGCGACGCGGAGGACGCGGAAGCCCGTGTTGCCG
>JAKSPR010000020.1 GCA_024404655.1 Clostridia bacterium
GGCGGCTATGGCATGTATTTCGATACTGCGCGCAATATTGAGGCGCACTGCGGCTACGCCAAGCGTCAGACCCGCGAAGCGGTCGCCGACAACACCATCATCGCCACATCCGAGGATCTGTACCGCAAGACGGGACTGCGTGAAACCACGGTCATGTCCGTGGAAATCCCCGTGGCAAAGGGCGTTGATATCTACGTTTTTGAAGGGAAGACCATCACGGAAATCGTCTCTCAGTACAACATGCTTGCCGGCGGCGGGTGCGAGGTCCCGGAATGGGGTCTCGGTGTGCTCTACCGTGCTTATGCAAAGAATACCGGCGATCAGATCATGGCGCTTTCCGATTATTTCCGCGCAAAAAAGCTGCCCATCGACATTCTGGGTCTGGAACCCGGCTGGCAGTCCAACAGTTATTCCTGCTCCTATGTCTGGGACGGGGAGCGTTATCCCAATTACCGTGAAGTCGTTGCCCATCTGCTGAAAAACGGTTATCATGTCAATCTCTGGGAGCATGCCTTTGTCAACGCCGCCTCTCCGATCTATGAAAAGCTGGACGGGCTCTGCGGCGACTATGAGGTGTGGAAGGGTCTGATCCCCGACTTCGGTCTGGAAAAGGCGCGTGAAATCTTTGCCGCTCATCACAGGGACAATCTGGTCTCCATGGGCATCGACGGCTTCAAGCTGGATGAGTGCGACAACAGTGACTTCATCTATCACGACTGGAGTTTCCCCAACTGTACCGCCTTTCCCTCCGGCATGGACGGTGAGCAGTATCACAACATGTTCGGTGTGCTCTATATGCAGACCATGCTGTCAGCGCTTGACGGAAAACCCACCCTCTCCGAGGTACGCAGTGCAGGAGCATTGTCTGCATCCTACCCGTTTGTTCTTTACAGTGACCTTTACGATCACAAAGATTTCATCCGCGGCGTAGTCAACAGCGGTTTCTCCGGTATCCTCTGGACGCCCGAAGTCCGTGACGCTTCCTCCCGGAAGGACTTTATCCGCCGTCTGCAGACCAATGTTTTCTCCGTGCAGTGCCTCATCAACGCATGGTACTGCGAAAAAGCGCCGTGGCTTGACTGGGACTGCGAAAAAGAAGTAAAAGAACTGCTTGAAATCCGTCATACCCTGATTCCCATGCTGAAAAAGGCATTTGAGGAATATCATGAAACCGGAAAAGCGCCTGTCCGTGCCCTGGTCTCCGACTATACCGCTGACACCGAAACCTACGCAATCGACGACGAATATATCTTCTGCGATGATCTGATCGTTGCGCCGCTGACGGCAGCCTCCGATACCCGCCGCGTCTATCTGCCTGCGGGCGAGTGGCGCGACTACTGGACAAAAGAACCCGTTGCCTCCGGCTGGTTCGAGGTCGAAACACAGAACATCCCCGTATTTGAGAAGATCGGATAATTTTCATGACAAAGAAACTCGTCTGCGGCATTCTTGCCCATGTTGATGCCGGAAAAACAACGCTTTCGGAAGCGCTTTTATATCTCTGCGGCACCATCCGGAAACTCGGCCGCGTCGATCACAGAGATACCTACCTTGATACAGGCGCTCTGGAACGCGCCCGCGGCATCACCATTTTTTCAAAACAGGCGGTCCTTCAGACCCCCGACACCACGATTTATCTCCTTGACACCCCCGGACACACGGATTTTTCCGCCGAGATGGAGCGGACGCTGGACGTGCTGGACTATGCGGTTCTGGTGTTGAGCGGCACCGACGGCGTACAGGTCCACACGGAGACCCTGTGGCGGCTTCTGCGCCATCATGGGATCCCCACGTTTATCTTCGTCAACAAAACCGATCTGCCGGGCAAGGACAGGCGGTCTCTCATGGAAGAGCTCCACGCCCGTCTTTCCCCGCTCTGCATGGACTTTTCCCTTGCCGAGCGCGACCGGGGCATGTTTGAAGAACAGACCGCCGTCTGCTCCGAGCAGATGATGGAAGAATATCTGGAAACAGGCACCATCAGTGCAAAGTCGATCACCGACACCATTGCCGCCCGTCAGGTCTTCCCCTGTTTCTTCGGATCCGCTCTTAAAATGGAAGGTGTCTCGGCATTTCTCAAAGCCTTTGAAACCTACACAAGAGAACCGCGATGGGAAGAAGAATTCTCCGCCCGGGTTTTCAAGATCGGACGTGATCCGCAGGGAAACCGGCTTTCCTATATGAAAATCACCGGCGGCACTCTGAAAGTCAAAACGCTTCTCCACGCCCCCTGTGAACCGGAGGAATCCGGCTACTGGGAGGAAAAGATCGACCAGATCCGCATTTATTCCGGCGAAAAATACCGTTCCTGCGACACAGCAGCCGCGGGGGACGTTATCGCCGTGACAGGACTGACCCACGTCATGCCGGGACACGGTCTCGGTACGGCGGCGGAAGGTTCCGCTCCGCAGCTGGAACCTGTTCTCTCCTATCGTCTGCTCTTGCCGCCGGAAATGCCGGTACAGCAGACCTACGCAAAGCTGGGACAGCTTGCGGAAGAAGATCCCCAACTGCATCTTTCCTGGGATCCTGTATTGAGAGAAATCCGCATCTCCTTAATGGGTGAGATCCAGATGGAGATTCTGACAAACACCATCGAAGAGCGATTCGGTTTCAAGCCGCAGTTCGACCAGGGACACATCGTCTACCGGGAAACCATATCGGCCGCTGTGGAATGTGCCGGGCATTTTGAGCCGCTGCGCCACTATGCCGAGGTACACCTTTTACTGGAACCCGGCGAACCGGGTTCCGGGGTGACCTTTGATTCCGTCTGCCCCGAAAACACCCTTGCCAAGAACTGGCAGAGGCTGATTCTTTCCCAGCTCGAGGAATCCCTCCCCTGCGGTGTTCTGACAGGCTTTCCGCTGACAGACCTGCGTGTCGTTCTGACCGGAGGCCGCGCCCACATCAAGCACACCGAAGGCGGCGATTTCCGGCAGGCTGCGACCCGTGCTCTCCGGCAGGGCTTGATGAAAGCAAGAGAGAACGGCACGGCGACGCTTCTGGAACCGTGGTACAATTTCCGCATGGTGCTGCCGCAGGACTGTGCGGGACATGCCATTGCCGATCTTCAGCGCATGACAGCGATCATCGGCCCCATGGAAATGGAAGAAGAAACACAGATGACGGTCCTCACCGGCTGTGCACCTGTTTCCGAACTTCGTGCCTATCCAAGTGAAATACAAAGCTACACAAGAGGCCGCGGGCGGGTGACTTTATCCTTCCGAGGGTATGCGCCTTGTCACAATACGGAAGAAGTTGTCTCTGCCATCGGTTATGAGCCGGAGCGTGACACGCTCTGTCCCGCCGATTCCGTTTTCTGCTCACAGGGAGCAGGCGTTATTGTTCCCTGGCGGGAAGCGGACGATCACATGCACGTAGGAAGTGTATTCTCACCCAAAGCCGCCGAGATTCAGAGCGAAAAGAAGAAGCCGGGTTCCGGCATGACCTTCTCCTCCCGCTCCGGTCAAAGATCCGGCGTGTCCCATTCAAAGCCCTATTCCTATGCGGATGCGATGGAGGAAGACCGGGAGTTAAAAGCCATCTTTGAGCGCACCTACGGTCCCATCTCCGCCCGTTCGATCTTCGTCCCGCCTCCCCCTGTCACGGAGCTGCATCCGACACGTGAGACCTACTTAAAAACCCTCGACCCGCAAAGGGATTATCTTCTGGTCGACGGCTACAACATCATCTTTGCTTGGGATGAACTGAAAGCGCTGGCAAGAGATTCCCTTGATCTTGCAAGACAGACGCTGATTCATATCCTTGCAAACTATCAGGGATTCAAAAAGTGCAATCTGATTCTTGTCTTTGATGCGTGGCGCGTCAAGGACGGACACGGATCTGTTGAGCATCACGCGGGCATTTATGTCATTTATACCCGTTCCAAAGAGACAGCGGACACCTACATTGAGAAAGTCACCTACGACATCGGGCGGGAGCACCGGGTCCGCGTTGCGACCTCGGACGCCATGGAACAGGTCATCGTCATGGGCCACGGTGCCGAACGGCTGTCGGCACGGAATTTCTATGATGAGGTCTGTGCGGTCAACGATGAAATCAAAGACCTGATGACGGAAATCAACAAACACTGACCGCACATGAGTATGTGCATACGCAGAGGAAGGACAATACCATGGAAAAGCTGATCAACTATGAAAATCTGCATCTCTACTCCTATTCCAATGACAAGCTTGTTAAGCTCCCGCGCGCCGTTGCCGTGGAGTTCTCAGGACTTGGCACCACGCGCATGATCGGAGAACATCCGGAGCATGCGAAGCATCTTGCCGAAAACGGCATCATCTATCTTGTGCCCTATCACAATCCATGGGCGTGGATGAACCGTCAGGCGTGTGCCTATGCCGATGAGATCATTGACGTGATCTTTGAAAAATACGGTCTTTCTGATGATACTCCCGTCATCTCCATGGGCGGCAGTATGGGCGGTCAGGGAGCACTGACCTATATGGTCTATGCAAAGCGCACGCCGAAGGCTTGCATTGCCAACTGTCCCGTCTGCGACACGGTATTCCACTTTACCGAGCGTCCCGATCTGCCTCACACGTTTTACTCTGCGCTTTCCGGGGAAGCGGGAACCATGGATGATGCACTGCGGACGATTTCTCCCATTCATCTGGTAGAGAGAATGCCGAAAGAAGCAGATTATCATCTTTTTGCATGTACGGCTGACACGGCTGTCAATATTGACATGCATGCAAGGCGGTTCGTTTCCGCTATGGCGGATGCGGGAATTTCTGTCACCCTTGATGTGATTCCCGACCGCGGTCACTGTGACCTTGGTGAGGATGGCTGGAAGCGGTATTATGACTGTATTTCCGACGCATGCGGAAACTGAACAGCCGACATTCACAAACGGGAATTTCATGTTGTCATGAAAGCCGCTCCGAAAACAGGCTCGGTCTGTTTCCCGGAGCGGTTCTCTTTTTTTGAAATGATTTTCCAGAATCATGTGACCATCGAAAGAAAAAATCCGATATACAGGGTGAAGGCCTTTATGATCAAATGAAGGAAAGGAGGTCAGGGCTTTGGAAGACGAAACACTCATCCGTCTGTTTCTGGAGCGGAAAGAAGATGCTGTACTGCGAACAGCGGAAAAATACGGCAGACGTCTGCGCTCACTTGCCTATGGGATCACCAAAGACAGACAGACCGCGGAAGAATGTGAAAACGACACTTATCTCGAAGCGTGGAACCGGATTCCTCCGGCGGAGCCAAAAAACTACTTCTATGCGTTTCTTGCGCGCATTGTGCGTGGGATCTCCATCGACCGGTGCCGTGCACAGGCAAGTCTGAAACGCTCCGCGCTGATCGTGGAACTGACGGAGGAACTGGACAGTTGTCTGCCTGCGGGAGAAACTGCGGAAGAATTGCTGGACGCAAAACTGCTTGGAGAAGCTGTCAGCCGTTTCCTGCGGACACAGACAGCGGAAAAACAGGTGATCTTTCTCCGCAGATATTTTTATCTTGATTCGGTTAAGGAGATCAGCGGACGGCTTTCGATTGGTGAAAGCAAGGTCAAGATGGTCCTTTCCCGTCTTCGCCGTGACCTTCGGGAATATCTTGAGAAAGAGGGGTACACACCATGAAAAAGACGACTTTTTTGGACGGCATCGGCTATGTCGACGGTGATCTGATCGAAAAGGCGGAATCTGATGGAAAAAGAAGCAGGAGAAACATCCTGCTGCGCTGGGGGTCTCTTGCGGCGTGTCTTTGTCTGATCACCGGGGCTGCGATTTTCATTCCGTCAGGATTGCGTAGGGCAGGTGATGATGTGATCGCCGAAGAACGCGCTGAGGACAAGGGGGCTTTGACGTCTGCCTTTCAGGCAGAGGCTCCGGCAGAGGCAGAAGAAATGCCGGAGGAGGGTATCATCACACAGGAAATCAACGTCACCCAACCGCCAACAGAAACCGCAGATATTGCGGGTGTGGAAGCTGATGAAGCTATTGTTCCCGATATTGATGTTGATATTGAACATGAAGATCTCCCGACGGATGAAACACGCACCGATAATGTGGTTCCGTCCACGGGCGTCGGTATTCCGTCGTCCGACGTTGAAGATGCCATCACGTTCTTCTGGCGGATGAAATTAAATGTCCGCGGCAGTTTATACTGGGCACTGGAAAAAGATCCCGATGCGGTCTACACGGTCGCGGCGGTCTACCGTCCGGTGACATCGGAGATCACGGATTTTGTCTTTGAAGGGAAAACGCTTGCGGACTGGGCAATCGCATCCTATGACGCAAAGCTTCTGCCCGATAAGATGATGCAGCTGCTCAAATGCGGGGATGTGCTGAAATACGGGACGATGGTTTATGAGACCGGGGTTCCTCCCTACGGCGAAAAGTGGGACCGGAATCTTTATGAAGAACAGGTCGCCTTTTTCGGTGATCTGCTGGATCGGTATATCGTGGACGGAGAATTTCTGGAAGCCAAACTGAAAGAAGATATTGAAGCGGTCAAAGACGGGACATCCGCTGTTATGGCTGAAGCAGATGAGCAGTACCGGCGGGCATTCAATGCGTATCTTTGTACCTATATGCCCGGGGTCGTAAACGGTCCGCTTCTTGCATACGGTGTTCCGTGCTGGTGGTCGGAGGACACAAGCAACACGATATTCCTTGAGGTCAATGCAGAACAGCTGGAAAATCTGCCCCTTGACAATATCGGGTACTGGAGTTTCGGTCTGGCTGTGTCAGAAAACACAGGCGGTCAGAGCGATCCTGCGGATGACTGAACCCTCCCCGCAAAAAATGATCTCCATCATCGGATCATTCCGGTGACGGAGATTTTTTTCGGATTTGTTCATACGTTTTCTCAAAAAGAATGATATAATTTTGATAAAGCCTGTAAGAAAACGAGGAAAACCCGGTGTATAGGGGTGAGAGGCCTTTCAGAAATACGACTAAAGGAGGGACGAATATGGAAGACGAGCAGATCATCGGACTTTTTATGGAGCGGTCGGAAGACGCCATATCGGAGACCTCAAAGAAATACGGAAAATACTGTCACAGCATCGCATGGCGGATTCTGGAAAATGAGGAAGATGCAGAAGAATGTGTCAGTGACACCTATCTGCGGGTCTGGAATTCTATTCCACCGAAATGTCCCGACTGTCTGCGTACGTTTCTTGGCAAGATCGTGCGGAATCTGTCTCTTGACAGATGGGAAAAACGGTCTGCGGACAAGCGCGGGGGCGGAGCAGTGACGCTCATCCTCGATGAACTGGAAGAATGTATTCCCGCGGCAGATGATGCGGAAACGGCGGAAGAAGATATGGTGATAAAGGATATCCTCAACCGTTTTCTTGCGGAACTTCCCCAAAAGACACGGAAGATGTTTATCCGGCGGTACTGGTATATGAGCTCCGCAAAAGAAATCGCAGCGGATCTCGGAGCTTCCGAGAGCATGGTGAATGTCACGCTGTTCCGTACCAGAGAAAAACTGAAAAAGATGTTTGAGAAAGAAGGTATCAGCCTATGAACAGCAAGCAGATATTGCGTGTCATCGGGGAAATTGACGAAAGCTACATTGAAGAAGCGGCTCCCATGGAAGCAATACATTCCAAAAAGAAAAGTCTTTCCCCTGCTCTGGTTCGTTTGGGAGCAGCGGCAGCTTGTCTGTGTCTCATCGTTGTCAGCGCATTTGCAGTTCTTCTGAATATGAACCGGAATACGGTTCAGACGTGGACACCGGGATATACGGGGGGGCAGTATTTCCGTTACAGCGATTCCTCTGTCTGGCAGGCTGCCGACAGCATGGCGTGCCTTGACAGCGCGGCGATCCCCTACGCAATGACACGGTATTTTTCGGACAAGCGCAGTACGCTCGAAGCGGACGGGGTGATTCCCGTCATCGATACGCATCCGCTGTTTTCGCTGACGGCGCGGTACAAAGAAGACGGTTCCCTCTTCTATGTCGAGCTTCTCTGGAGCAGAAGAGGTGTCCGTGGAGTGGACGGCTACAGTGATCTGCGGGTCATTGCAGGTGTGGAGGCGGTGCCGCTCATCGACGACTGTGTTCTGGTGGAGACTGACGAGAACGGAAAGGTAAAGGAACCCGGTGTTACCGCAACGAATCGCGGGGGCACTCTGATCTCCGCCCGCGGCGGGGAGAAAACGGAAAAAAGTCTGACCTATCAGAGGGAAAACGGCTGGTATCAGGTTTCGGGGTCCTGGAACGACAGCTATGATAATGTTGTCAGGCTTCTTGACTGGTTCTTCGAGCATCCCATTGACTTTTCTCTGTTCCCCATGGATGCAGGAGATGAATATACGCTCTCTTCTCTTGCGGATGTTCCGGCGGCATTTTCCGGTATCCTGCCCGATTTTGCATCTTTCGGATTTCTGGAAGAAGTCGATTATGTCACGCTGAAAAACGGCGTACCTGTCCGCTTTGAAGGGCATTATGCGGCCCATGTCGATGAAGCGTTGATCAAAGGCGGAAACTACTATGAAGAAGACGGTTATTCGTCCATTCACTGGTGTGTTCTTGCCGAACCCGACGTCTATGATCTTGAGCGATCCCTTGGAGATATTCAGACGCTGACCCGGGAGCAGGTGACGGAAATTCTTCTTAACAAAGACAACAAAATCACCTTTCTGCAAGGAGAATATCTGATCATCGTCTATCCGGGGTACAAAAATCCGGAAAACATTGACGAAGCATGGGAGCTGATCGCATCGCTGAAAGAACGCTGATTATGACCGCGGATCATCGGAGCTGGCATATCCGGCAGCACTTATGAAGAAACCGCAAGAAACCTCCGCATTGTATCTTAATCGGTGTCATGCTACAATGAGAGCATCAGATGAAAGGAAACTTTCGATGTGCGAAAGTTATGGTCATTAGCATGTCAGTCATTGAGATTTTCAACCGCGTCATTCTTGTATTGTTCTTCGTATGTTATTCCTATCAGTTTTTCTATATTGCGGTATCTCTTTTGCCCAGGCGGAAAAAGAACGGGACGGGGGGGGCCATGGGTCCCCTCTGCGCGGATTGCGGTTCTGATCGCAGCACGGAATGAAGCACAGGTGATCGGCGGGCTGCTTGACAGCATTGCGGATCAGGATTATCCGGCGGAGCTGGTCCGTGTCTTCGTTGCTGCCGACAACTGCACCGACCGGACAGCCTCCGTAGCGCGGGCTCACGGAGCAGAGGTCTTCACCCGTTTTGACAGGGAGCATGTGGGGAAAGGCTATGTATTACAGTTTCTCCTTGACCGCATTGAAAGCCTTTCGGGTCTTGACAGTTTTGATGCATTTGTGGTTCTGGATGCCGACAATATCCTTGATCACGGATTTCTGACAGCCATAACGAAAACCCATTCTTCGGGATATGAGATCGTCACCTGTTACCGGAATTCCAAGAACTACGGTGACAACTGGATCAGTGCGGGATATGCGCTGTGGTTTTTGCGGGAAGCACAGTACTTAAACGGTGCTAGGATGCGTTTGGGCGTCTCCTGCGCCGTATCCGGGACAGGATTTCTGTTTTCACGGGAGGTTCTGCGGATGTGCAGCGGCTGGCCCTTTCATCTTCTGACGGAGGATATCGAATTCACGGCAGACAACCTGCTGCGCGGGGTGAAGATCGGCTACAGCCGGGATGCGGTACTCTATGATGAACAGCCGACAGATTTCATGCAATCCTATCATCAGCGTCTGCGGTGGGCGCGGGGATATTTACAGGTTTTCGGCAAATACGGAAAACATCTGTTGTCCGGAATCCTCCGCGGCAGCTTCTCCTGTTTTGATATGACGATGAACATTCTGCCCATGGCTTTGCTTTCCGGGACGGGGCTTATCGTGAATCTGACTGCCGGGATCCTTGGTGCTGCCGGCGGCGGCGTACTGCCGGTGCTTCTTGCCGCGCTGAAAACCTTCGGCGGATTTCTGGGGACCCTGTTTATCATCGGTCTGATCACGACGGTCACGGAATGGAAGCAGATTCACGCGCCGACACCGGCAAAGCTGCGTGCGGTTTTCACCTTTCCGTTCTTTATGCTCACCTATCTTCCCATCTGCGCGGCAGCCCTGTTTGTCACTCCTGACTGGAAGCCGATCCGTCACTGCCGGTCACTGGGACTGCGGGAAATCGAAGAAAACGGACAGGAAAACAGACATTTCTGACGAAAATTTTTCATTTGGGCGAAATATTCATAAAATCGTCATACTTTATCGTCTCCGCTGTGATAAAATATTCTTTAGACTTTATATGTTTTTCCGGGAACAAAATCGGATTTTCTGCGTCTAATGTAAGAGCACAGATGATTGATGCCGGAGGCGGGGATAATCCGCATCTGGCCCGGACCAAACTGACAGGGAGAACTACACCGTGAATCAGGATTTCAACCATAAGGAACAGCCAAACACAGCTAATGTCTCCGCAAACAAAAAAACGGAACAAACCACGGATCTGCATCAGATCCCTGATCTGACGGATTTTTCCGACATCTTTGAAGCATTGCCCGAAGATGACGCGGACAAAACGCCAGACGCTGACAGCGTGGAGAAATCCGCAGATACTGCACAGGACATTGCGTGGAACTTTCCTTCGCCGCAGCCGGAGGAAACGTCTGCGGACAATCAATCCATCCGGTTTGATCTTTTTGAAGATGATGAAGCTGACAATGCTGCAGATAGTGTACAGATTACCGGCGATACAGCACCGGGGCAGGACAATTCCGAGCGCTATCGTGCAAAGACGAGGAAAAAACGCAGAGCCCTTGCCGTGATCATTCCCTGCGCCTTTGTGCTCTGCATGCTGCTTGGCTATCTCACCGTTGTTTTTGCACCGATCCCCTTCGTGCGCAAATGGCGGGATATCTACATTGAGACAGCCATGACAACCGGCGACCACCAATGGCTGGCCACCGCAATTATTCCGGGATACATCATAAACGAGGTCATGAACGTGGAGACCGACCAGACCATCATCGGTGGTATCGGCAATCTGACCCACGATACCGCGGAGCCGGATGACCCCACCCATCCTCTTGTGCCGGATAATGATCCCGCAGTAACCGATGATAACCCCTCCGGAGAACATCCGCATGTACCGGATCCGCCGAAACAGGAAACCGATATTCTCAAGTTAAACACTCTGGAAGTGGGCAAAAAGGACTACGCCGGGAACAAGGTGCTTCTCATCGACAAAGAAGAAGGACTTTATGTTGCGGAAATCTCCACGCTCAGCTATAAAGGCCGCGTCATGCTGATCGACGATCCCTCCCGCATTTTCGTGGGTACGACACCGGAGAAGAAGACCCGCGGCTACCGCATCCGCGAAATGGCGAATTACTACGGCGGGATCATCGCAGGCATCAACGCCAGCGGCTTCAACGATCCCAACGACAGCGGCGACGGCAAGGATATCATCGGATTCTGTATGTCGGAAGGCGCTACCTGGGGGTATTACACCTCCAGCATGGCGAGCATCGTTCTGACAAAAGACAATCATCTGGTAGTCGGCTACATCAGCGACTGGAGTTCCTGGAACATCCGGGACGGTATGCAGTTCGGTCCTGTGCTGATCGCAGACGGCGAGCAGATTGTGGACAGCAAGAGCACCGCCGGCTATGGCATCCATCCCCGTACTGCCATCGGGCAGAGAGAAGACGGTGTCATCATCCTGCTGGTCATTGACGGGCGCGATCCGCTCTATTCCATCGGCTGCACGGTGGGTGATCTTTCCGGGATCATGGCATCCTACGGTGCGGTCAACGCCGGATGCTGCGACGGCGGTTCCTCCTGTGTGCTGATGTATAATGACGAAGTGCTCAATCACAACAGCTCCGCCAATCCCACCTACGGCAGACGTCTGCCGAATGCGTTTCTTGTCCGCAGCAAAAAAACAGAAGAATAATCAGAACCCCCCGCTTTTTTGGGAAGCGGGGGGTTTGTTGTATTATCCGGGTATTTCGGGATATTCTCCCTTGGGGTTAAGACTGCGCAGATAGGAAAAAGTCTTTTCTTCTCCCTGCTCTGCCAGCATGGTGAGAAGATAACGGATGAGGGCGGCTGTCTTCGGGTGCATTTCCGATGCATCGGGACCGCCGTTAAAATACTGCAGGGCGTGTGCATCCGTATAGTCTTTGCCGCGATAGATTTTAGAAGCGGCAACGCGATCACAGAACATCTCCATGACATAGCGGAGGGGCATCTTGACGGGCATATTGGTCCTTGTGACCTCGGAGAAATCGCGCCAGTATTCAAAGTGATGGCGGTTTCTGCCCTTATGGTGCAGCCATGCGGCGGAGTAGCCCTTCTCTTCCCGTTCTGCGGCGTTGGGGGATCTTCGTCCCTGAAAATACCTTGCGCCTGTCCAGAATTCCGTCGGAGAATACTTGGACAGATCATGAAAGAGTCCCTGAAAGCCGATACCGGCTTTGAAACAGTGCTCGATCACCTTATGTCTGTGTCTTGTGATGACGGAAAAATGCCGCAGCGGATGGAATGCCATAGATTCACGCTCCCTTTGTAAGATGCACCTATTATAGCACAAATCGGGAGTATCGTCAACATAAGAGAATCAAAAAAACGTCAGCCGGATTGGCTGACGTTTTTCTGTGCGGATTACAGGTACTGTGCGATATCTTTTGTGAGGTTCTGTTCAGCTGTGATAAGTTCCTTTGCGGTATTTTTGGAGGCCTCATCGGCGGCGGTGTACTGATTGAGATAGCGGTTGAGGGATTTGACGCCCATATTGCAGCCATCGGTCATAAGGTCTGCGACGGTCTTATCGGAATCGTGCATGGCGAGCATCATATTCGTTTTGATCCAGGACATGCTCTGGGCAACGGGGTTCGGGTTCTTGCCGTCATCGTGAAAGCGATCGAGCTGAGTCTGAATATCGCTTTTCAACTTTTCATGGGTGTTTTTACAGTCGGTAAGTTTCTGTTTGAACTGGGCATCGGAGACATTATCAAGGACGTCGTCGATGGAGGCGATGCCCATGCGGGCACCTGCGTCACATTCACGCAGAAGTTTGATGGTATCCTGTTCGATCATGGTTTTTTATCCTTCCTTTCCTTGGTTTGTATTCACAGGATACCCCATACGGGCGTAAACTATACATGGAAAGCCGCATCTTCAAAAAAGATACAAACGATGTTTACATTCCGGTCTTATTTCCGAAAAGAAAGCGAACCGGATTGTTTTCGTTCTCTGCTTTGATTTTTATCAGAATCCGTGATACAATCCTTCCCCGATGAAAGGAAGTGTTATATATGAAAATCATCCTGGATGCCGGGCATGTGACGGGGTACAACCGCAGCCCTGTCTATCCGCAGTATTCTGAAGGCACGGCGATGTGGCGGCTTTATCAGCTCCTGCGGGCGGAACTTCTTGGCATGGGGTACTCCGTCGTCGGGACAAGAGGGAATCCGGCGAAGGATATGGAAGTTTGGCAAAGGGGACAGGCGGCTGGCAGCGCGGACCTCTTTTTATCGCTGCATTCCAATGCATGCGGGGATTCTTCTGTACGCAGAATCGTGGCGATTCCGCCGTTCTGCGACAGAAACGGAGTTCATCGGCTGGCAAAAGAGCTGGCGGCAGGTGTTTCGGATATAATGAACATCGGGGAAGCACCGCAGATCTACACAAGGACCTACCGGGATTCCGCCGGGGTTGAGCGGGATTACTACGGGGTCATCCGCGGAGCTGTCTCTGCGGGGTGTATGCGTCCGCTGATTCTGGAACACAGTTTTCACACAAACAGAGAAAGTGCGCTGTGGCTGTCAAAAGATGGTAATCTCGCTCTGCTTGCGAAGCGGGAAGCGGTGGTGATCAGAGATTTTCTCGGTCTGCCTGGGACAGGACCCGATGGGGCGCGCGGATATGCGGTCGGGGATTTTTATACCGTCAGAGCCGGGGATCGTTATTCGGACGGGCGGGCCGTGGCGGCATTTGCTATCGGGCGGCAGTATCGGGTCGCGCGTGTTCTGCCAGAGCGGATTTTATTAGAGGGCATCAATTCCTGGGTTCTTGTCTGATTTTTCTTTTTTGCCTGTGTAGGTTTCCCTGGAAGTGCGCATACTATAAAACGGGAAACAGATAACGAAAGGAGTGTTCTTTCTGATGGTCGGATTTATCATCGGGATGATGGTCGGGGGAACGGTTTCCACCTTTATGCTCTGTGCCATCATCTGCGGCGCGGAAGCTGACAAAGCTGCGCATCACAAAGAAACCGGGAAGTGACTAAAGCATCGGCTTTTTTGCAGATATTCGGAAATGTCCGTTAATCATTCGTCTGTCTGCTTGACGTGTGCGGGGATTCTGTGTTATAATACCCGAAAACCAGCGGGGGATTCTCCTTTCCGCCATGACAAAGGATGGTATGTTATGCAGTATTCCATGCGTGCAAACAGCGGCTTCGGTCTTTGCGAAGTCAGCAAAGAATCGGTTCGTCTGATCCCGGACCGCAATGCGGTCGAAGCGTTTTTCTCTGCGGAGATTTCCTTCTCCGACTGGGAGGAAAACGCCTACATTCTGATTCCCGCCTGTGCCTATAACGGCAACCGTCTGACGCGGGTGGTGCGGGGATATCCGCCCATGTACCGGCCGGAAGAAGCGGGGGCGGACTGTGATCCTCTGATGACGGAGGTTCCTGCACTGAATCCCGACGGCAGCGGCTCCATTCAGGTAACGACCGGCGATATGGCGACGCCCTGTGTGGGTATCTTCTACCGTGAGAAGAAAGAAGCGTTCTTTCTCTTTACCGCCCAGCAGGTGGGGGGCCGCAACATCGGATACACAGTGGAAGCGGGGAAAATCACCCTCTCCATGCCGGCGAACCGCACGGATCTTTACCGGTTCTGCCGTCCTCATGAGAAGAGCGGCGACAGGGGAATTCCCGTGGTTTCCGGGGAAACGATTGAAACACCCTATCGGATTCTGACATTTCCCTGCGGGGATATGGCGGAATTCTACCGGATATTCTTTGCAAACCGGAAATGTCTGCTGTCCTCCCCCCGTGCGGCATTTGCCTATACGGATGAGCTGTGGGCTCTGATGGAGACGCACTTCAACACGGCTAACTGGAGCGGAAATTACATTGCGGAAGGGTCTCACGTCTGGCAGGCCGGATGGGTCGGCGGCGGCATGTCCTCCTATCTTCTGCTCAAATCCGGCAATGCGCTGTCAACGAAGCGGGCGATTGCCACCATTGGCTACATGACGGCACGGCAGGGGGATTCCGGATTCTATCGGGCAATGTACAAACCGACGGGCGAACATGATGACGACAGTTTTTCCACGCCCGGCATGGAAGGACTGCACATGACGCGCAAGAGTGCGGATGCGCTTTACTTCTTATTCAAGCATCTGAACATTGAAAGCTTTGATGCGCCGGAATACTGGCGTGAAAGTGCCCGCCGCTGTGCTGATGCCTTTGTGACGCTGTTTGCGCGGTACGGGACCTTCGGACAGTTTGTCAATGAGGATTCAGGGGACATGATCGTCGGCACCAGCGCCTCTGCGACCATGGCACCTGCGGCGCTTGCCCGGGCCTACGAGTATTTCGGAGACAAAAAATATCTTGACACGGCGGAGCGGAGTTTACAGTTCTACCGTGACAACTATCTTGCAAACGGCATCACCAACGGCGGACCGGGTGAGATTCTCTCGGCACCGGACAGCGAAAGTGCCTTTGCGCTGCTGGAAAGCTGTGCGGTGCTTTATGAAGTGACGAAAAAGCTTGAATATCTTGTCATGGCGGAAGAAGCGGCCTGCTTTGCGTCCTCCTGGGTGGTTTCCTACAGTTACCGTTTCCCGGAGAACAGCGAGTTCGGACGGCGCCATGTAAACACGGTGGGCACGGTTTTTGCCAATGTTCAGAACAAACACTCTGCACCCGGCATCTGTACGCTGTCCGGCGACAGTCTTTACAAGCTGTGGAAGTGGACCGGCAAGCGGGAATATCTGGAACTCATCAAGGATATCTCCTATGCCATTCCCCAGTGTGTCTCGACGGACGATGCACCGATCTATTCCTGGGATGAAAAGCCCGAACTTCTGCCGCCCGGCTACATCTGCGAGCGGGTGAACATGAGCGACTGGGAAGGCTTTGACTGTGTGGGCGGCGTTTTCAACGGTACCTGCTGGTGTGAAACAAGTTTGATTCTCAGCAATTTTGAATTGATGTGCTATGATGAGATGAGAGAAGAAGCATAAATGATTTTTTGGCTGCCGCAGATGGGATCTGCGGCAGCCGATCTTTTTTGTGTGCAAGAAGCAGGTTAAACAAACACCGGCCGGGATGGCCGGCCGGGCAACATGGCTGGCCCGGCCGGCTCCTTCCCGTCGCGCGGACTGCATCGCCCAGACGCTCGGCAAGGGCGACCGCGACGACCTCATCA
>JAKSPR010000200.1 GCA_024404655.1 Clostridia bacterium
CCGATACCGGATGGGGCAAGTCTCTGTGGGGCAAGCTCTACGGTCAGTGGCTCTGCGAAGGCGCGGTCTTTGTCTATGACTTCGACCGTTTCGATGCCTCCAAGATCCTGCCGATGTTTTCAAAGTACAACATCACCACCTTCTGCGCACCGCCCACCATGCTCCGCATGCTGGTCAAGGAAGACCTCTCCATGTACGACCTGTCCTCCATCCACCACATGACCACCGCAGGCGAAGCGCTGAACCCCGAGGTTTACCGCCAGTTCAAGGAAGCTACCGGCCTTGAGATCATGGAAGGCTTCGGTCAGACCGAAACCACCCTGACCATCGGCAACCTCTGCGGTACCACGCCGAAGATCGGTTCCATGGGTAAGGCTTCTCCCCAGTACGATATTGATATCGTCGATCCCGACGGCAACTCCGTGGCAAACGGTGAAGTCGGTGAAATCGTCATCCGTACCGACAAGAGCGTCCCGCTCGGTCTGTTCAAGGAATACTACCGCGATACCGAAAAGACCACCGACGCATGGCATGACAATGTCTACCATACCGGTGACACCGCATGGCGCGATGAGGACGGCTACTTCTGGTATGTCTCCCGTATCGACGACGTCATCAAGTCTTCCGGTTACCGCATCGGTCCGTTCGAGATCGAGAGCGTCATCATGGAGCTCCCCTATGTCCTCGAATGCGGCGTCTCTGCTGCTCCCGATGAGGTCCGCGGTCAGATCGTCAAGGCAAGCATCGTCCTGACGGCAGGCACTGAGGGTACGGAAGAACTGAAAAAGGAAATCCAGAATTACGTCAAGTCCCATACCGCACCTTACAAGTATCCGCGTATGATCGTCTTCCGCAAAGAGCTTCCCAAGACCATCAGCGGCAAGATCCAGCGCAACAAACTTTAATTCTGTCAACAATTTTATTCCACATATATCATTTTTATAAGGAGAGTTTGTCATGAAATACGAGATCAAAATTACCAAAACCACCGAACCCAAGGCAAAGCCTGCGGATGAAAGCAAGCTCGGCTTCGGCAAAATCTTCACCGACCACATGTTCATCATGGATTACAACACCGAAAAGGGCTGGCATGATGCACGCATCGTTCCGTTCGGTCCGCTGCCGATTCACCCCGCATCCACCGTTCTGCACTACGGCGCAGAAATCTTTGAGGGTATGAAGGCATACCGCACCGTAAACGGCGATATCAGCCTGTTCCGTCCCATGGAGAACATCCGCAGACTGAACAACTCCGCAGAGCGTCTGTGCCTGCCGCAGCTGGATGAGGAAGGCTGCCTCGATATCCTGAAGACCATGGTCGAACTGGAAAAGGATTGGGTTCCCCACAGTGAGGGCACCAGCCTTTATATCCGTCCCTATATGTACGGCAACGATGAGCACCTCGGTGTCCATGCTGTTCACGCAGCAACCTTCGTTGTCATCTGCTCCCCCGTTGGTGCATACTACGCAGAGGGCATCAACCCTGTCAAGATCGCCATCGAATCCGCTGACGTCCGCGCTGTCCGCGGCGGTACCGGTTACGCAAAGTGCGGCGGTAACTACGCTGCATCCCTCCGCGCAGGCGAAAAGGCAGAGCGCGCAGGCTACACTCAGGTTCTGTGGCTGGACGGTGTCAACAGAAAGTATATCGAAGAAGTCGGTTCCATGAACGTCATGTTCAAGGTCAACGGCAAGATCATCACGCCCGCTCTGACCGGTTCTGTCCTCCCCGGCATCACCAGAAAGTCCTGTGTCGAACTGCTGAAGGATTGGGGCTATGAAGTTGAAGAGCGTCTGTTCTCCGTTGACGAGCTCTTTGAAGCAGCAAAGAACGGTACCCTCGAAGAAGCGTGGGGCACCGGTACCGCAGCTGTCGTTTCTCCCATCGGCCACCTGTTCTATGAAAACAACGAATACACCGTTTCCGACAACAAGATCGGCGCACTGACCCAGAAGCTCTATGACGAGCTGACCGGTATTCAGTGGGGCAAGATCGCCGACACGCACAACTGGAGCGTGAAGGTCTGTGAGGGCTGAGAGAAATAAGCCCCGCCGCGTGGCCATCTTCTGCGGTCACTACGGCAGCGGCAAGACCAATATTGCCGTCAACTACGCACTGTATCTGAAAAAATGCGGGAATCCCGTGCGCATTGCGGACCTTGACATCGTCAATCCCTATTTCCGCACCAAGGATTCCATGAAAGAGCTTGAGGCGGCGGGGATTCCGCTGATTTCCTCAAACTACGCAAACTCCAATGTTGACCTGCCCGCTCTTCCTGCGGAGCTCTACAGTCTGGTACAGCAGAAGAACACCTTCGCAGTGTTCGATGTCGGCGGAGATGACCGCGGCGCTTATGCGCTGGGCAGATACCGTCCGTACATTCTGGAAGAAGACGATTTTGAGATGATCTATGTCGTCAACTTCTGCCGTCCGCTGACGCCCACGCCGGAAGATGCGGTGGAGGTCATGAATGAGATCACCGCCGCGTCCGGGATTCCGTTCACGGCGATCATCAACAATACAAACCTCGCTCATGCAACCACGCCGGAACTGATCCGGGATTCGGTCCGTCAGACAGATAAGCTTTCTGAGCTCACCGGTCTGCCGGTCCTCATGACGACAGTCAGGGAAGACCTCGCTCCCTCACTGTCCGATATACCGGATCTTTTCCCGCTGGCTCTGCAGAAACAGTATTTTGAAATCAACGAGTGACGTTATGAAGAATTACAAAACCATCCTCGTGACCGGCGCACGCGGCTTTGTCGGTGCCCGTATCATGCAGGCATATCCCCAGGCCGTCGCGTTCCCCGGAGAACTTCTCCGCGCCGACATGACCGTCGATGCAAACCGGGATGCGATCGCAGCCTTCATCGAAAAGGTACGGCCGGATGTGACTTTCCCCTCCGCCGCCATTTCCGCTATCCGCGAATGTGAGAACAACCCCGACGGTTCCTATCAGGCCAATCTGCTCATGCCCATCGCCCTTGCGAAGGCTGCGCAGAAGTACGGCGTCGGTTTTACCGCTTATTCTTCCGATCAGGTATATACCGGTGTCGCGGGAAAAGGTCCCTACAGTGAGGATATGGAGCTTCCTACCCCCACAAACCTCTATGCCCGCCACAAGCTGGAAAGCGAAAACCGCATTCTCGATTTCTTCCCGGAGGCCATCTTCCTCCGCGCCACATGGATGTATGATATGCCCATCTACGGCATCAAAAACCGCGGAAACTATCCCATGAACACCCTCCGTGCCGCTATGGCAGGACGGGAACTGTACTGCGCAAAAGACAATCTGCGGGGACTGACTTACGTCCGGCAGGTTGCAGAGAACATGGAGGCTGTGTCCCGTCTCCCCGGCGGCGTTTACAACTATGGTTCCGAAAACGATCTGTCCATGACCGAGACCACAGCGGCATTCCTGCGCACCATGGGAATGGAAGACAAACTGCACCTGATCAAAGAGGGCGGTCCTCAGCATGACCTTTCCATGAAACTTGACAAACTCCGTTCCTTCGGTGTTGTCTTTGATACGACTGTGGAAGGCTTCGCCCGCTGCCGGGACGATTACGCACTTTTGTAATTTTATTTTTCCAAAGAAAGGATTCGATACTATGGCAAAGGTAACTTTCAAAGAAGACCTGTGCAAAGGATGCGGACTGTGCGTTGACGCATGTCCGAAGAAAATCCTTGTCATCGCAAAAGACAAGATCAACGCAAAGGGTCACTCTCCCGCAGAGATGACCGATCAGAGCAAATGCATCGCCTGCGCATTCTGCGCAACGATGTGTCCTGACTGCGTGATCACGGTCGAGAAGTAAGAAAGGAGCATAGGACTTATTATGGCTGAAAAGGTTCTTATGAAAGGTAACGAAGCGATCGCAGAAGCTGCCATCAAGGCAGGCTGCCGTTTCTACTTCGGTTACCCGATCACGCCGCAGACGGAAATCGCGGCATATATGGCAAAGCGTATGCCTAAAATCGGCGGTACGTTTCTGCAGGCAGAGAGTGAAGTCGCTGCCATCAACATGGTCTATGGTGTCGCCGGTACCGGCTATCGCGTTATGACTTCCTCTTCTTCTCCCGGTGTTTCCTTAAAGCAGGAGGGTATCTCCTATATCGCAGGTGCTGATCTGCCTTGTCTGATCGTCAACGTCCAGCGCGGCGGTCCCGGCCTCGGCGGTATCCAGCCCTCCCAGTCTGACTACTTCCAGGCAACCAAGGGCGGCGGACATGGTGACTACCACCTGCTGGTTTATGCTCCCGCTTCCGTTCAGGAAATGGCTGACCTGACCTCCAAGGCCTTTGAGACCGCAGAGAAGTACCGCGTTCCCGCGATGCTGCTGGCTGACGGTACCATGGGTCAGATGATGGAGCCTGTCGAACTCCCCGAGAAGGAGCCTGTCATGATCGACAAGCCCTGGGCAGTCCGCGGTACCAACATGCAGAGAAAGCACAACATCATCAACTCCCTGTTCCTCAATACTGAGGAACTGGAAAAGACCAACTTCGAGCGCTTTGAGCGTTATCACACCATCGAAGAGAACGAGTGCCTGTGGGAATCCTACATGATGGATGACGCAGAAGTCTGTGTCGTTGCCTTCGGTATCGCTGCCCGCGTTTCCAAGAACGCCGTTGTCGCAGCAAGAAAGCAGGGCATCAAGGTGGGTCTGATCCGTCCCATCACCCTGTGGCCGTTCCCGAAGAAGCCCATTGCAGAGGCTGCAGAGCATGTCAAGGGCTTCATCTCCGTCGAGCTTTCCATGGGTCAGATGATCGAGGACGTCAAGCTGGCTGAAAACTGCAAGCGTCCCGTCGCACTGTGCAACCGTGCAGGCGGTATGATTCCCACTCCTGAACAGGTACTGGAATCCATCTGCAAAATGGCCGAAAAGGAGGGCAACTGATCATGATCGTATTTGAAAAACCGAAATCCCTTGCGGATATCCCGTTCCATTACTGCCCCGGCTGTACCCACGGTATCATTCACCGTCTGGTTGCAGAAGCCATTGACGAGCTGGGCATCGAAGGCAAGTGCATCGGCGTCGCGCCTGTCGGCTGCGCCGTTATGGCTTATGACTACTTCACCTGCGATATGGTGGAGGCTGCCCACGGCCGTGCTCCAGCAGTTGCTACCGGTATGAAGCGTGCACTTCCCGAAAACATCATCTTCACCTATCAGGGTGACGGTGACCTTGCCTCCATCGGTATGGCTGAAACCGTTCACGCTGCTACCAGAAACGAAAACATCACCATCATCTTCGTCAACAACGCCATTTACGGTATGACCGGCGGTCAGATGGCTCCGACCTCTCTGCCCGGACAGGTCACCCAGACCTCCCCTTACGGCCGTGACGTCAAGACCCAGGGTTATCCTGTCAAGGTCGCAGAGCTGCTCTCCGCACTGGATGGTCCCGAATATATCGAGCGTGTCGCTGTCAACAATGTCAAGCACGTCAAGGCCGCCAAGACCGCCATCAAGAAGGCCCTCGCCAACCAGACCACTGGAAAACGCAACTCCATGGCCGAGGTCATCTACACCTAACACACCAACACG
>JAKSPR010000201.1 GCA_024404655.1 Clostridia bacterium
CGGATGGAAAGATATACATCGGAATAGGTTTCGTCCGGGCAAAGGGTGAGCGGCGCATAGAGGTGCAGTGCAATACTGCCGGATCCGACACTGGTCGGGTCTTTTTCCACGCTGTAGCTGATCGGGCTTTCCACATAACCGACGATGGTCAGAACATCGGAACAGAAGGGATTGTTCTCCGTATCATCGACGATCAGCCTGTCTCCGGGTTTGGGACGACCGGGTTCGAATCGCGTGGGTTCCTGCATCAGACACTCATCGGGAGCTGCGGGGAGACGGCCTTCTGACAGCCGGAATTGATTGAGAGGGGAAGCGCCGTCTTCATCCAGCGCTGCATAGACACGGGAGGTATAGGTGATATCGTCCTCCGTACGCAGGACAAGATCACGGACATGCGCCGGCATAAGCGTTTCCGCATCGGAAAAACCGGCAAGTGCGTCAAGGTCATCATCGTCAAAGCCAAGCGGAGCTTTTAAGTCGATATCATAAAGACGGTAATCATCCATATACCGGTCCCCAGTATCGTACATATCGGGAGAGGCTGCAAACAGTCCGGCTAAAAATCCGGAACCGAGGGCGACGATGAACAGAATCGACAGAAACCGGTTCAGACTGGAGCGGATGCTGCGCAGGATATTTTTTCTGCGGGATTTCTTCATAACTGTCACCATCACCACTCCAGCGTTTCAACAGGGACGGGAGCGGGGTTGCAGACCGTTTCCGTTGCCCGGCCGCTGCGGATACGGATGACACGGTCGGCAATCTGTGTCAGTGCACTGTTGTGCGTGATGATGACAACGGTCTTTCCCGTTTTACGGCAGGTGTCCTGAAGCAGTTTCAGAACGGCTTTGCCGGTGTTATAGTCAAGCGCACCCGTCGGCTCGTCGCAGAGAATCATCTTCGGATTTTTAGCAAGAGCTCTTGCAATGGAGACACGCTGCTGCTCGCCGCCGGAGAGCTGGGCGGGGAAGTTGTCCGCCCGTTCTTTGAGCCCCACATCGGTGAGTACCTGCATGGCATCCAGACTGTCGCGGCAGATTTCGGAGGCAAGTTCCACATTTTCAAGTGCGGTCAGATTCTGCACAAGATTATAGAACTGAAAGACGAAGCCGACATCCGTCCTGCGGAAATCGGTCAGCTGACGCTGATTCATTGCGCTGATCTCTGTCCCGTCCAGACGGACGCTGCCGGACGTGGCTGTATCCATACCGCCGAGAATGTTGAGCAGCGTGGTTTTTCCGGCGCCGCTGTGCCCGACGATGACGCAGAGTTCTCCTTTTTCAATCCGGAAATTCATATCATCCAGTGCGCGGATCTCATGATCACCGCTGTGATAGCATTTGGTAACGTGTTCAAATTCAATATAGGACATATTCAGGACTCCTTGTTCTCAGACACAGAAAGATAAGTAAACAGCTTTTCAGAATAGGTGCCGGGCATGTGCTGAGAAACAATTTTCTTTGCAGCATCGCCATCGTTTTCCGAAACGGCCTTTAAAATATCGACAAGCGGTGAAAAATCGCTGTCATCTGCGATCATATCCGAAAAATCACTTTCTTCAAAAGAAACGTCTTCTTCTTTGGTCTCCATCCCGTATCCCGTCAGTGCATCGGCCAGAAGCAGCATGGATTCAAAGACCGTGATGCCGTCATCTGATGTTCCGGGGCCGGAGAGCGAATGACGTGTCTCATAATAGGAGTGAATATCCGGTGCAAGATCAAAGAGCGATGCTATGCGCTCGTCCAGCTTCTGCTCCGATTCTTCATCCCCGTCAAGATAGATATCCGTTCCGGCTCTTCTGAATCCCCAGTGTCCGAAGGGCACACGCGGAACAAGATCACAGGGATTGATGATATTGAAGATGTTGTCAAAGGAAAGCTCCGCCGCATCCCCTTTGATCGTGGCGGGGGTTGCGTAGGTATACACATAGATATCTTTGCTATTATAAAGACCGTTTAATAATACACCTGTCAGGTTGGAACATGCTGCACCGCGGCTGAAACCACAGACCAGAAAGACGGGATCGGGAACCTGCTCTGCCACGGTCAGAAGGCCGCCCAGAACATCTTCTGCAGCCAGCAGGGAATCTTCCGCAAAGACGCAGTCTGCATCGTGAGAAGGCGCAAAGTCAAAATTGGCATACCACTCGCCACCGCTGGTACCGCGGATGGAAACAAGGATTACATTCCGCATCGTCCCGTTGACAGGACGAGCAGAACGATCGATCGTATAAGCACAGCTTTGTGCGGGATCCTGATCATCTTTATCCAAATTGTGGGTAAGCACAACGGAGAATCCTGCGTCAGCAAAAACATCGGCTGTCTCCGCCGCTGTCTGTACCGAGCAGAGCTCCAGCATCGAAGCGGAAAAAGCTCCGTCAAAAACAGAGGAATCTGCAGGAATGGTAAAGGGTGTTCCGGCTTTGATCTGCTCATCGGACAATCCTCTGACGGAAAGCGGATCCTGCTCATCCGGAACAACGGTCACAGCGGATGTTCCCGCAGAAACACCGGGAGCCGGTTCGTTCCGATCCATTCCGCTGCAGGAGGACAAGATAAGTGCCGACAATAACAGAATCCCGACCTGCCTTGATAATCTTTTATGATCTTGCATGAAGCGATTGTTTTCCTTTCTCTGGAAATCGGAATCAAAGTTTTCTTTAGTATAACACGGAAATATAAAATTTTTATCAAAACAGATGTTAATAAAGTTTGACTATTTTTTCCGAAGCAGTTGCAATGTTTTGAAGGATGTGGTATACTGTAAACATATTACCATGTGAAAGAAAGGACCAAACTGTCATGAAAATCAAAACATGGACAGCACTCCTCCTGACGCTTGCACTGTTATCTCCGGTATTGACTGCCTGCGGAAAAGAGGAAACACCTCCTGTCGCTGATACCGGCAGCGGAACCGTTTCAGAAACTGTTTCCCCCGCAGCTCCCGGTACTGAAGAACCGGAACCCATTGAGACGGAACCGGCACAGACCGAAAAAATCACAGAAGCAGTAACAGAAAAGCAAACCGAAAAAATCAAAGAGGAAACTACCGCGGAAAAAGTCCCCGAGGAACCGGATATCCTGTCCTTGAAAAAGCTGAAGGTCGGCGGAAAAGATTATGCCGGATATGAGGTAAAAATCATCGACGAAGATGAAGGCCTCTATGTAACAGAGATCGTCGGCAAGGTTTCCGGCTGGAATCTCACCTACCGCGGATACGCGATGATCATCGACGATCCTGCCCGGCTGATTGTCTCAAATGTCCCGGAAAGCGCGAAATACGGCTACTCCGTCAAAAAGCAGATGAGCACCCACGGCGGCATCATAGCAGGCATCAACGCCAGCGGTTTCAATGACCCCGGTGAGAGCGGCGGCGGCAACGATCTGGTCGGCGCTTCCATGGCTGAAGGAAAGATGCGCGGTACCGTTGAACCGTACTACCACAGCCTGATCATGACAAAAGACAATAGATTCGTGGTCGGTAAGATCAACGATTGGACCAAAGCCAATGCACGGGATGCTATGCAGTTCGGCCCGGTTCTGATAAACGACGGAAAAGCAGTCAATGACCAGACCGGCGGCTTTATCCCCGGAACCCATCCCCGTACTGCCATCGGACAGAGAGCGGACGGCGTCATTGTCCTGCTTGTCATTGACGGCAGAGTAGAAGGCTCTGCGGGCTGCGGTATGGAAGAACTGATTGAGATCTTCACCGCATATAACTGTGTCACAGCGGGCTGCTGTGACGGCGGTTCCTCCTGTGTCCTTGCCTACAACGACAAGGTTATCAATAAAAACAGCGCTGAAAAACCCGAAGAGGGCCGGCTGATTCCCAACGCATGGCTTGTCAAGAGCAAGTCAGCCAAGTAAAAACACCCGCATGGAGATGAAACAGACTTTATCTCTTTCGCGTCCGATCAACAAAAAGGAGACAAAACATTGGATATCATCACAAACATCAACGCATCCCTGAATGCCTTTATATGGGGTCTTCCCGCGATGATCTGCATCATCGGCGTGGGACTGTACCTGAGTATCCGTACAGGATTTGTCCAGATCCGCAAATTCCCCTACGCGCTGAAAAGCACCGTCGGCCGCATGTTCAAAGTAAAAGAGGCAAGCGACGGCTCCATCACACCGTTTCAGGCGGTATGTACAGCATTGGCTGCAACTGTCGGAACGGGAAACATTGCCGGTGTTGCCGGAGCCATTGCCATCGGCGGACCAGGTGCCGTCTTCTGGATGTGGATTTCCGCCTTGCTCGGCATGTGTACGAAATTCTCCGAGGTCACACTGGCTGTCCATTTCCGTGAACGCAACGGACACGGAGATCTTGTCGGCGGCCCGATGTATTACATCAAGAACGGTCTTGGAAAGAAATGGATGTTCCTCGCTTATGCCTACGCTTTGTTTGGTATCTGCGCGGTTTTCGGAACAGGGAACGCAACGCAGGTCAATACCATCACCGCGTCCATCAATGCAGCGCTGCTGAATTTTAGTATTCTGTCAAAAGAAAGACTTCCTGTCTGCAATCTCATCATCGGTATTGTAATCTGTCTGATCGTTGCCTTGATTCTCATCGGCGGTGTCAAGCGCATCGGCCGTGTCAGCGAACGTCTGGTACCGATCATGGCGCTTCTGTATGTACTGCTTGCGCTAGGTATTATCGTTCTTCATATAAATGCCGTCCCCGGTGTGCTTGCATCCATTGTACGTGGTGCTTTTCAGCCGTCTGCGGTTACGGGCGGTATCGTCGGCAGCTTCTTTATCAGTATGAAGAAGGGGGTTTCCCGCGGCATCTTCTCCAATGAAGCAGGCCTTGGTACCGGTTCCATCGCCCATGCCTGTGCCGATACCAGTGAACCCATCCATCAGGGCATGTTTGGTGTCTTCGAGGTTTTCATGGATACCATCGTCATCTGTACGATGACCGCGCTTGTCATTCTGCTCAGCGGTGTCAGCATCCCCTACGGTGAAGCCGCGGGAGCAGAGCTGACCATTTCCGGCTTTACCGCGGTTTACGGCAGCTGGGTCACCATTTTCACGGCAGTCGCCATGTGCTGTTTTGCTTTCTCCACCATCATCGGATGGGGACTCTACGGTGCGCGCTGTGCGGAGTTCATTTTCGGCAGCAAAATCATTCTGCCGTTCAATATCGCGTATGCCCTCATTTCCATTGTCGGTGCGACGGTAGACCTCGGCCTTGTCTGGGATGTCTCCGATACCTTCAACGGATTTATGGTGATCCCGAACCTTATTGCGGTATTCCTTCTCTCAAACGTAGTATTCAAACTGCTGAAAGAACATTTTCAGAAAAAAACTGACGATCAGTGAACTACCCACCACTTAAAGAAGTGGGGGCTTCGAACGGGAACCATACGGTTCCCTTTAAGAAGTCTGGTCTTATGTTTTCACCTGATTCAGGCGACCCTTATTCTTACGGGCGTGTCCACTTCGCCCCTACCGTATAGGACCGTTAAGTCCACAACGCTGCTTTTCTTTAGGATGTTCAATGCGCCGTTTATGTCCGCATTCAGCATCATGCCATTACTGCA
>JAKSPR010000202.1 GCA_024404655.1 Clostridia bacterium
GGAAGATGTGGTGCCGAAATACCTCATCCATGTAGCCTGTGCCGACCGGATCCAGCCGATTCAGCGCTTTGCCATCGCCTTCAACCGGGAAAGCGACAAATACCGGGTCGTCATTGATAACTATAATACCTATGAAGACGGAACCGACAGCTTTGCATTGCTCAAAAATGACATTGCCGTCGGCAATATTCCCGATGTGATCGTGTGCGGATATGACTTTGATTTCGATGTTCTCGACCGGCAGGGGCTGTTCCGTGACTTCTATTCCTACATGGATGCCGACGGTGAAACTCTGAACCGGGATGTATTCCTCCCCTGTGCACTGCGTCCCTTTGAGAATCAGAAGGGTGAACTTCACGGACTGATTGCCGGATTCAATCTGGTTTCTGCCGCCGCAGACAAAGCAGTTCTCGGCGGAAAGACCTCCGTTACCGCTGCCGATCTGCTCTCCATTGCGGAAGGGCTGAAAGACGGTCAATACCTCTATGCGCTCCGCATGTACGAAGACGAAAAGCCGGCGGAAATGCTTCTGGAAAAACTGCTGACACTGCAGTTTGACAGTTACATTGATTACAAAAACGCAGCCTGCCATTTCGACGACGGAGATTTTGCGGACCTTCTGCGGCTGTGCAAAACCGCTCCGGTTCTGAATCTTGCGGCCATGGATATGGAGGACGTCAGCGTCTCAACGCTTTTGAAAAACGGTGATCTTGTCTTTCTTGATCTGCCGTGGTTTGAATCGCCCAGCTCCTATCTGCAGGCAAAATACTACGATTTTGCAGAAAGCGAGATGGTGCTGACCGGATATCCCACTGTCTCCGGGAACACATGCGGTACCGTTATCGAGCCCGCTTATCGGTATACGATCACCAAGACTTCTCCCGTTGCGGAAGGAGCATGGCAGTTCATCAAGCGTACCTTCGGCACCTTTGAAGGGGACCGCTTCAACGGCTACAGTGGCGAGAGCTTTTCGCCCTGCCGTCCTGTGCTGGATTCAGTCTTTGAAAAGGAATCCCGCCGTTTCTACTCCTTCTCCGAATGGGGCTGGGGCTGTTCCGAGGGTTCACCGGAGGATGATCTCGACAAGCTCTGGCAGGAGACACTTGAGCAGTGCGCCATGTCCGGCGAGATTCCCGGACACATGACAGCGGAAGACGAAGCATTCCTGCGAAAACTGCTTGATTCCGTTACATCTGCGGCACACAACGACACGGAAATCAGTGCAATCATCAAAGAAGAAGCCTCTGCTTACTTCGCCGGAGCAAAATCCGTGGAAGAGGTCGTAAAACTGATCCAGTCGCGGGTTTCTCTCTATGTCAGTGAGGTGTACGGCTGATACCGTAGTCATGAAGAAGCTGTTTTTCATTCTGATCATTCTTCTGCTGTGCGGCGCGCTTGCGTTTGCTCTTATCACATCGGAGTCGTGGAAGAAAGAAATCATTCTGTACGATGTCCCGACCTATTGTCAGTTCCCCGACTATCCGAACGGCTGTGAAAGTGCCGCACTTTACATGCTCTTATCCTATTACCATGTAAATATCACCATGGAAGAGATTGTTGCGCAGCTGCCGAAGGGGCCTGTGCCTTATCAGATAGACGGCATCACCTACGGCCCCGACCCGGAACGGGTCTATGTCGGCGATCCGAGGAGGCATGACGGCTGGGGCTGCTATGAAGGTCCGATCCGGCAGACTGCAGAGCACTTCAAAAAAGGAGCCGTATCAAAGAACGGCGCCGGTTATCGTGATATCGTCAGAGCGCTGGAACACGGCAGTCCTGTCATTGCATGGTTCACAACGAAGCCCGACACGCACATGACCGACTATGTTTCCTACGAATGGATTGATGAGGAAACCGGCAGAACGATCACCTATCCCCCGAAGTTTCATGCGATTCTGATTTTCGGATGTGACGGAACACATATCTATTACAATGACCCCTATACCGGAAGTACCATGACAATGGATTACAAATACTTTGAAGATGATTTCCAGTATATGGGTTCCAGAATCGTCTATTACGAATAAGCACAAAAAGCAGCCGTTTTTCGGCTGCTTTTCAATTGTCTGTGATTTTTGACTGGTCGTCTCTTTACAAATTCCGGAAAGTGTGGTACACTTGACTGTAAGAACGCAACCGTCTTATGCAAAGGGGGATTTGCTATGCATCGACTTCTGTCTTTTGCCCTTAACCTCATCTTTCGCTATCAATGGCTGATTGCCGCCGGGATCTGCTGCATCCTGCATTTTGCCGTCGGTCTTCCCTTATGGTGTACATGGGTCTGTCTTGGCGCATGGATTTTGTCGGCAGTCCTTGTCATGCTGGGGTTTGATCTTCTGCACCTCATCAATCGGAAAGTCGGCAGTGCGCCGCAGAAACCAAAGGAAAACAAGAATCCATATTCCAACGACGCTGACAAAAAACAGGATCGGTGATCACACCGACCCTGTATCATGACTGGCTTATTCCGATTTCCATTTCCGGAATTCTTCTTCGGTCATGATGTCCATGACCTGCTGATAGGTGATTTTCTCTTTGTTTTTGTTCATATACCGGATCACGAAGAACAGTGGTATTCCGACAATGACAAACAGCGCACCGAGAATGATCGCCGCAGTCAGGAACCCATTCCCGCCCATGATCCCATCACAGACCGCATAAGAGAGACAGGTAAGCAGCAGATTGCCGCCTTCTGCAAAAAGTACAGTTCTGTTCAATTTTTGTCCTTTCAGCGATGTCTGCCAGACGAGGAACAGAATAAGGAAAAACGAAAGTATAACCCAAATGAAAAGATTGGGTGCCATACGATAAAGTGACAGCGGCAGGCTGTCCGAAAGCAGCAGAGCAAACCGGAGCGGCGTTTCCGAAAGTGACTGATCACCGACGCCGTGTATCAGACCTCCGATAATACAGAAAAACAGATATCCTACCGCATAGATGCAGGAAAGCAGAATGAAACGCGCTTGATTCCGGATCATGACTGTATCCTCCTCATCAGATGATTCTGTTTTCATTATACTACATCCGGCGACAGAATGCAAGAGCCCCGGCATATTCACAGCTGATTACTGAATCATTTTGTCAAAATACAGCACCTGATACGAAAGGAACAATACGATGACAACGATCAGACTTGACCCCGGCAATATCAAAGGAAAAATCAAGCCTCTGCACGGTGTCGGCAGCGGACCTGTCAACGGTAATTTTTCCTTTGACACCCGTGAGGCCTACCGGGATGCAGGGATTCCCTTTGCCCGTACCCACGATACCGAATATCCCTTCGGCAGCGGGGAATTTGTGGACATCCACTGTGTCTTCCCAAATTTTGACGCTGATCCCGACGACCCGAAAAATTATAATTTTGAGTTGACCGACTATTATCTGCTTGCAATTCTTGACGCAGGGACAGAGCCATTCTATCGTCTCGGCACCAGTATTGAGCATCAGCCGTTCAAGCGTTATATCCATCCGCCGAAGGATTTTGCGAAATGGGGCAAAATCTGCTCTCATATCATCTCCCACATGAACGACGGCTGGGCAAACGGTCATCACATGGGCATCCGCTATTGGGAGATCTGGAACGAACCGGATCTAAAGGGAAAATGCTGGACCGGAACCGATGAGCAGTTCATCGCGTTTTACGAAGCGGCAGCATCCGTGATCAAAGCGGATCATCCCGAAATCAAAATCGGCGGTACGGCCTTTACGTCTCCCAATGCTCCCCTTGCGGAAAAATTCCTCGCTCATCTGAAAGAAAGCGGTGCTCCCCTTGACTTCTTCTCCTGGCACGGATATATTCACTGCCCGGAGCAGGCAAAGGAGCTGGACGAAAAGGCGCGGACGCTCCTCGACAAATACGGCTTTTCGGGCATTGAAAGCATCTACGATGAATGGAATTATGTGGTCTTCTGGGATGATACCATTCAGAAGAGCATTGATCTTCACAAAACTGCGTTCTGTGCAACCATGATGACCTCGGTCATGAGCGTTCTGCAGGCGGGGCGTACTGATATTGCCATGTACTACGACGCCCAGATCACCATGACTTATTGGAACGGTCTTTTCACCGAAATGCCGATGCAGACACACGGAGATTTTATCCCAGTCAAAATCGAAAAACCCTATTATGCGCTGATGGCGTGGAATGAGCTCTATAAACTGGGGAACTTTATCCCCCTTGGTCTTGAAAAGCCCTTCTACGGCGCCGCTGCCGTTAAGGATGATACGCTGGCGGTTCTGATCTCCAACTACCGCGATGATGACTGCTTTGCACAAAATCCGCCGCCTTCGGCAGATTTTCTCATCGAAGCCCCCGCGTTTGTCTGTGCCTCCGCAAGGCTCCTTGACGAAGAACACACTTTTGAGGAAATGTCCTTTGACGGTGAACACATCACCATCCCCGGAAACAGTTTTGTTCTTCTGACATATCAATTATGATAAGGCTCTGTCACAACAAAACGGTTATATTTTGACGAGAAGTAATATAACAGCAGAAAATAGCAACACCGAAGAGGTTGACACGCCTCATGCCTGAAGGATAGAACTTTACGGCGACATTTGGTAAAACTATGAGGGTCCGGACCATCAGACAAGTATATTCCACAGTAAAAATCTGAATTTCATAAAGAAGAGGTAAAAACAATGAAAAAGCTGGCACTTTTGGGCGGAGAAATGACAAAATTCCCGGAACGGCAGAATCCGGAGCTCTGGCACTGGCCGATCATCACAAAGGAAGACGAAGACAATGTAATGGAAATCGTGCGGCAAAATAAATTCTCCGGATACGATATCACAGAGAAATTCCAGGAAGAATACGCCGCATGGCAGGGTTCAAAATACGGCCTTTGCTTTACCAACGGCACGATGGCGCTGACTGCGGCAATGTTTGCAATCGGGCTCAGCATGGGTGATGAGATCATCTGTCCGACAAAGACCTACTGGGGTTCGGTTTCGCAGGCGATCAACTTCGGCGCATCCGCTGTTTTCTGCAATATCAACGAAATGCTGAGTCTGGATCCCGACGATCTTGAACGCTGCATCACGCCAAGAACCAAGGCAATCATGGTCGTGCACTACTTCAGTTATCCTGCAGACATGGACCGTATTATGGCGATTGCAAAGAAGCACAATCTCCGTGTCATCGAGGACTGTTCTCATGCGCACGGCGTAACATATAAGGGCAGAAAAGTCGGAACGTTCGGCGATGTCGCAGCAATGTCCATGATGAGCGGCAAGTCCTTCGCAGCGGGTGAGCTCGGAATGCTCACAACAGACAGCCGTGAAATCTATGAACGCGCGATCGCATTCGGTCATTATGAACGCAACAACGAAAACTATATTCAGGAAACGGATGAACTAAAGCAGTATTTCCATATGGCCCTCGGCGGTTTCAAAGGACGCGCCAATGAGGTTTCGTCCACCCTTGCACGGGGACAGCTCAAGTATTACGATGAGCGGACAAAAGAGATC
>JAKSPR010000203.1 GCA_024404655.1 Clostridia bacterium
TGCGGATACCTGTGCGCATGGTCATGGTGTCCACGACCTCGCCGTTATAGAGCAGCTCGATCTCGCAGTCATAGAGGTTCTGCTCACCGGCATTCTTCGGCCACCAGAGCTTGGGATCCGGGACACCGACCTGCATTCTGCCGTTGGTGTGCTTCGGCTCGGTCTCCATCGTGAAGACGGAATCGCCGCACTTACCTTTGATGCGGAGGACGAAGTTCCGGAGGAAATCCTTCTCGATGTGCAGGGTGAAGTAGGCCATCAGACCGGCATGATAAGCGGTTCTGCCGTCGCCGTTCATCTTGAGCTCAAAGGTATAGAGGAACACGTCCTCGATGCGGTCGGGCTTCTTCTGGATGAGGGAAACGGGCTTCCAGATACCGCCGGAGACGATACGGGGCATGATGTCCCAGCCGTACATGGAGGCCGCCTTGCGGATATACAGGGATTCGTAGTTATAAAGCTGTGCATTGGAGGATACGGGAATGTCAAATTCTCTTGCAGCGATGACGGCGGGGATGATATGTACCACCAGATCATTTTCACCGTCGATCAGATCGTCAGCGGGAATGTCGTAGGTTAAGAACATGTTGGAGACGGTCATTTTCAGACGGCCGTTCAGATAGATCTCCGCAACGGTGTCGATGCCTTCAAAGCGGATGAAGGTGTTTTCATCAGCCTGTCCGTGATAGGTGAAGGTGGTGGTGTACCACAGGTGCAGATTTTCCAGATCCTGCATTTTCAGGACGTTCAGACTGTAATACGGATCGGGGATCAGACCGGCGCGTTCCAGATCGCGTTCAAAGTTGCCGGGAACCGTGCCGTCGACACAGGAATAGATGAGACGCGCACAGTCAGCGCTGGATGTGATGGGTTCCTTGATCTTGCGGACGTTCCGGTTTTCGGCATAATAGAGCTTCCATGTGCCGCAGAGATCGAACTGTTTGCTGAACATAATCGGTATACTCCTTTGTGTGAGAATAGGGGGAATGGTGAAGAAAATGTTTGTAACCTATATTATATGCGCATTATGGAAGAAAATCAAGATGCCTGTGAAAATTCCCGGAAAAATATGCGGATATCCCGATAAAAATGGGTTCAAAACCCTAAGAATTCACAAAAAAGACACAACATCCGGAGAAATCCGTGATATAATATTCCAAGTCTATAAAATTATGGAGGACAACAAAATGACTAAAATTCAGAATACGGCACTGCTCTGTGCTGCCCTGATTCTGACCGGAGCTCTTGCTTCCTGCGGCGATACTGCAGAAAACAAGCCCACCGCCGATACTCAGGAAAAGCCCCAGGCAGCAGTTACCGAAAACGAGGAACCTGTCGTTGTTTCCGAACTGGAAAAGCTCCCCGAGGCTGACTATAACGGCTATACCGTTCACATCATGCTGTATGATCAGGACGACCGTCAGGTCGATATCATGACCGCAGGTGAAGAGAACGGCGACATTATGAATGATATCGTCTTCAAGAGAAACCGCGCAGTTGAAGAAAAGTATAACGTCACGATCGTCGGCGAAAGCGACACAGACGGCAATGTCAACAGCATGATCAAGAAGGAAGTTACCTCCGGTCTGAACGACCACGATATCTTCTATTCCAACTGCTATGTTGCTCCCATCGCATCCGCAGGTTATCTTTATGAGATCAATAACCTGCCGAACGTCAACCTGTCCAATCCCTGGTGGGATACGGCAGCACTGAAGGGTCTGTCCGTCGATAACCGTGTCTATCTTGTTACCGGCGATATCTCCCCCACATCTCTGCTCACTTCTTCCTGCCTTGTCTTCAATAAGGTCCTGTTTGCGAACAACGATATGGAAGCACCGTATCAGCTGGTCCGCGACGGCAAATGGACCATCGACAAGCTGGCAGAGATGACCAAGGGCCTGTCCTACGACAGAAACGGTGACGGCAAGATGACCATGGGCGACGACCTCTACTCCTTCTCCAGCTGGATGTGTGACAGTCCCTACTCCCTGTTCTACGGTTCCGGCGGAACCCTGTCCGTCAAGGATGCAAACGATATTCCTTCCGTTTCCTTTGATTACGACAAGATTTCCTCGATTTATGATAAGATCTATGAGATCATCATCGACAACGATTCCTATTTCGTTACCGACGCAAACCAGTACCCCACCACTTACCAGAACTTTGCAAACGGCGATGCTTACTTCTGTGAGATCACCCTGCAGAAGATCGACAGCTTCTTACGTGATATGAAGGACGACTACGGTATCCTCCCGATCCCGAAGTGGGATGAGGCACAGGAGCTTTACATGTCCTGCGTCAACGGTGCCGGCGGTTATGCCGTTGTCCCGAACAACGCAGCAGATCCCGAGAGAACCGGTATGATGATGGAAGCGCTCGGTGCAGGTGCTTATGATATCATCTCTCCCGCGCTTTATGACGTCATCACCAAGACCAGAAACGTCCGTGATGAGGAATCCGCAGAGATGGTTGAGTACATCACCCGTCAGCGTGTCTTTGACCCGTCCTACATCAACCAGATCAACGGCTGGAACTTCTCCCAGAGCCTGCTTTCCTCCAAAAAGAAGGATGTCGTTTCCACGCTCTCCAAGGCTGAAAAGGGTGCAATCAAGGCCATGGATAAGCTCGTTGATGCTTATATGACTTCCAAGGAATAATTTTCCCCGTCTCTCCAAAACTCCCAGGCTGCCCGCCGTCGCGGGCAGCTTATTTTTTCCCGGAAGCCGGAAAAAACAAAATCAGGCCGAGGGCAGAACCCTCAATCAAACAGTAATGCCGCTTTTTCAAAAAATCCCATTTTATCCATTGACAAAATCCCTAAAATATGGTATCATATCAATAATATATATCAAATAGAGGTGCGGAAAATGAAAAAGTCTTGCTTTGTACATAACCCCATGCATCGCGGTCTTTTCCTGTGCTCCGGCGCTTTCGGAGCGTCTTTCCGCGGCTCTTCCCCCGCCGGGAACGGTAGCCGGTTCTGCGCCGTTGTGCGCCCTTTGTGATGGGTGCCGCTGTGCAGACCGTTTTTTTATACCTGACCCGATTCTGAATTTGTCAATGTTATTCATAACGGAAAAGGAGAAGCAGAATGGTAAACGAAAATGTATCCGAAAAGTTTGTGAAGGAAGGTCTCACCTTTGACGACGTCCTTCTGATTCCCGCCCGCAGCGAGATCGTTCCGAAGATGGTCAGCCTCCGTACCAGATTGACGAAGAAGATCACCCTGAACATCCCCATGATGAGCGCGGCAATGGATACCGTCACCGAGTCCGCAATGGCCATCGCCATGGCGCGTGAAGGCGGCATCGGTATCATCCATAAGAATATGCTCGTCGAAAGCCAGGTTGAAGAAGTCATGCGCGTCAAGAGAAGTGAAAACGGCGTCATCACAGACCCGTTCTACCTCTCCGCAGAGAATACCGTCGCAGAGGCTGACGCTCTCATGGGCAAGTACCGTATTTCCGGTGTGCCGATCTGCGATGAAAACAAGAAGCTGGTCGGTATCATCACCAACCGTGATATGCGCTTCCTCACCAACTACGATATGCCCATCGGCGATGTCATGACCAAGGATCACCTGGTCACCGCTCCCGCTGATACCAATCTGGAACAGGCAAGAGATATCCTTGCTCACCATAAGATCGAGAAGCTCCCGCTGGTCGATGAAAACGGCGTCCTCTGCGGCCTGATCACCATCAAGGATATCCAGAAGGCTACCAAGTACCCGAACTCCGCAAAGGATGAGCGCGGCAGACTGCTGGTCGGCGCTGCCATCGGCGTTACCTCTGACGTTGTTGAGCGTGCAGGCAAGCTGCTTGACGCAGGCGCGGACGTTCTCGTCCTCGACTCCGCTCATGGTCATTCCAAGAACATCATCGACTGTGTCGGCAAGATCAAGAGCGTATATCCCGACTGCCAGCTGATCGCCGGCAACATCGCAACCGCAGCCGCAGCAGAAGACCTCATCAAGGCAGGTGCTGACGCTGTCAAGGTCGGTATCGGCCCGGGCTCCATCTGCACCACCCGTGTGGTCGCAGGTATCGGTGTTCCCCAGATCACCGCAGTTTATGACGTTGCATGCGTCGCACAGAAGTACGATATCCCGGTCATCTCCGACGGCGGTATCAAGTACTCCGGCGATATGGTCAAAGCGCTTGCAGCAGGCGCAGACGTGCTCATGATGGGCTCCCTGTTCGCAGGCTGTGAAGAAGCTCCCGGCGAAATGGAAATCTATCAGGGCAGATCCTTCAAGGTCTACCGCGGCATGGGTTCCCTCGCAGCCATGGAAAAGGGCTCCAAGGACCGCTACTTCCAGGAAAACGCGCGCAAGCTGGTTCCGGAAGGCGTGGAAGGCCGCGTTCCCTACAAGGGAAATATGGCCGACACCGTTTTCCAGCTCATGGGCGGTCTCCGCTCCGGCCTGGGCTACTGCGGCGCACCCGATATCGAGACTCTGAAGGCAAACGGCCGGTTCGTCAAGATGTCCGGCAACGGTCTCCGCGAATCTCATCCGCACGACATCTCCATCACCAAGGAAGCGCCCAACTACAGCGTCTCCGTTCAGTAACCGACCTGCGTTCCGTAATTTTCAGCCAAATAAATACGCCCGGTCTCCGTTTGGGGATCGGGCGTTTCTGTTGTTTTCCGTTCGGGAGGTATTGCCTTTATGAAGGGATCGCCGTTTCCGGAGGGATCGCCGAATTACGGGCAGTCCGGGCCGCCGGTGAAGCCTTTTTCGGAGGCGCTGGCGAAGAATTTTTCGCCGATCCGGTCGTAAACGCCGAATTCGCCCGTTTTCACGTTCCGGCAGGGCACATAATCCGCGGTCTTCACGCCGCCGAAGTATACCTGAGCCGAATACAGCCGGACGGAAGCCGCGTAGGAGCCGACGTTCATCAGCGAGAACTCCGAGCCCTTCACATAATCGGCCTCCTTGTGGGCGATGGAGCGCCAGACCTCCTCTTCGCCCACGGTCAGACGGCATCCCTGCACTTCGGGCGCGCCTCCGACCATTTCGAAATCCACCGCGGCGCGCGCTCCGGGATCGTCAACATGAAGCCAGATATCGCCTTCGAGGTAATACCCGTACTTCTTCGCCGCCGGATCGTAGGCCATGCCCCAGTGCCGTCCCGCATTTGAACCGGATCCGACCGGAACCTGATAGGACGACAGCGCGTCGCCGGGCTTCATGTTCGTGAACCGGATATCCGTGACGATCCGATCCACGTTTTCCAGCGTTTTCAGTCCGGGAGACAGCTTCTGTCCGGCGAGGGCTTCCAGATATTCCACGGGAACGTACTCGTCCGGGAGCGCGCCGATCTCTCTCCACTTGGCGTACAGGGTCAGATCGGACGAAACGATATCCGTCCCGCCGTCCCATCTTCCGCTGTACGGATCCTTTTCCCGGTACCAGCCGTCGACGATATGGTTTTTCTTTTCCGTCGCAGCAAGAGCCCTGCCGC
>JAKSPR010000204.1 GCA_024404655.1 Clostridia bacterium
AGATGATGCTGTTTCCATGAAAATCAGAGGTGATATCACCTTTGACAACGTACATTTCGGCTACGACGACGCAACGGAAGTCCTCAAAGGCATCAATCTTGAAGTCAAAGAGGGTGAATTCATCGGTATTGTCGGCAAATCCGGTGCAGGCAAATCCACACTCATCAACCTTGTCATGCGTATGTATGACGTGGAAGACGGCTGTATCCGTATTGACGGTACGGATATCCGGGATATCTCCCAGGAAAGCCTCCGTTCCCAGATCGGTGTTGTATTACAGGAGACCTTCCTCTTCTCCGGTTCCATCTATGATAACATCGCGTATGCCAAACCCGGTGCAACGCGGGATGAGATCATCACAGCGTCAAAGATTGCCGGTGCCCATGAATTTATCATGAAGCTGCCGGATGCCTACAACACCAAAGTCGGTGAAAAGGGCCACACGCTTTCCGGCGGTGAGCGGCAGAGGATCTCTATCGCCCGTGCCCTGCTCCACAACCCCCGTATTCTGATTCTTGATGAAGCGACCGCATCTCTTGATACGGAAACAGAAAAGCAGATTCAGGATGCACTCCAGAAACTCTCAAAGAACCGTACGACCCTTGCTATTGCACACCGTCTTTCCACTCTGCGCAATGCGACCAGGCTGATCGTCATCGACAAAGGCAAGATCGCGGAAGTCGGTACACATGAAGAATTGATCCGTATGAAGGGCATCTATTTCAACCTTGTTATGGCCCAGAGACAGATGTCCAAAATGACCCACGATAAATAAGACCCAAAGGAAACAGCAATGATCAAAGAAGCAGAAAAGTTTGCAGACAGCAGCCTGATGGAAGGCATTGTTTCGGTCCGTGCCGTTGTGGACAGCATCCATGACGGTACCAGCGACAGAAAAATCGAGCGTATCTTTTTTTCCGAAGAAAAAGTCAGGTCCAAAGCAAAAGAGCTTTCGTGGCTGAGATTTCTATCGTCGGATATGAATTTCCCACTGGAGATCATCCCTGGAGAAAATCTTGATGCCATGTGCATCGGCAATACCCACGGCGGTGTTGCGATGCAGTGTTCGGGAAGAACGATTCCTTCCCTTTCGGATGCAAAGCTGCCGGAACACGGTTTTTATATGATGCTGGAAGGCATCGAGGACCCGTACAATTTCGGCTATGCGCTCCGTTCCATTTATGCGGCAGGTGCTGACGGCATCATCCTTCCTCCGCGCAACTGGATGACAGCGGCCGGCGTTGTCTGCCGGGCTTCAGCAGGCGCATCAGAGCGTTTTTCACTGTATACCGCCGACAGCGGTGCGGATGCAGCGGATTTCTTCCATGCAAACGGTTATAAAGTGATCTGTGCAGATATTGAGAATTCGGTATCCATGTATGATGCGGATCTCACGTATCCTGTTTTCCTGATTGTAGGCGGTGAAAAGCGAGGAATCTCCCGAGCGGTCCTTGACCGGGCAGATGCTGTTGTACGGCTGGACTACGGACGGGAATTCCATGGTGCGCTCTCCGCAGCTTCCGCTTCTTCTATCCTCGCATACGAGATTTTCAGACAGAACCGCAAAAACTGAGTATTTCAGCTTCCGACCCAGGACAGTCATCCCATCAAACTGTGATGACTGTCTGATTTTTTTGTCAAATTATTCTTTTCTTCTTTACAAAACCGCATATCTGTGGTACAATAATCATAACAGCGGAGCAGGTTTCGTCTGTCCGCAGAATCTCTTTCCAACTTATCAGATAAAGGAGAAACTATCATGTTAAAAACCAGTGTAAGCACGTATAGCTTCGGCAAGTATGTCGAATCCCTCGGTATTTACGGTGTCATTGACAAGGCTGCAGAAATGGGCTTTGAAGGCATCGAATTCGTTGAGTCCGGTTGGTCCAATGTCTCTCTGGACGAACTGAAGAAGATCGGTGCATACGCACAGGAAAAGGGCCTTGCTCTCGCTTCCTTCTGCGTCGGTGCAGATTTTGTCAATGGTTCCAACGGTGTCACCGCTGACGAAGTCAAGCGTGTTCAGGCACTTGTTGACAAGGCAGCTGCTCTCGGCGTCAAGAACATGCGTCATGACGTTGCAAGCCAGCCCCGCACCAGAAAGTACTGCATCGGCTACGATGACTGCCTGCCCGTTATGGCAGACGCCATCCGCGAAGTCACCAAGTATGCAGAACAGAAGGGTGTCGGCACCATGACCGAGAACCACGGCTACTTCTCTCAGGATGCAAACCGTGTTGAAAAGCTCATCAATACCGTTGCTCATCCGAACTTCGGTGCTCTCGTTGACCTTGGTAACTTCATGTGCGCTGACGAAGATCCCTGGAAGAGCGTAGCAATCATGGCTCCCTACGCAAAGCACGTTCATGCAAAAGACTTCTTCAAGAAGTCCGGTATGGAAGTTGCTCCTGGCAACGGCTGGTTCAAGACCCGCTGCGGCGACTACCTGCGCGGCACCATCGTCGGCCACGGCGAAGCACACATCTGCCAGAGCATCCAGACTTTGAAGGGTGCAGGTTATGACGGATATGTTTCCATCGAGTTTGAGGGCTGCGAAGACAACCTGCTCGGCATCTCCTGGGGCCTTGACAACCTCAAGAAGTACATTGCTATGTAATTTTTCTCTGTGGGAGGGCTCCGGTTCCGGATGCCCTCCCTCTTTTATTTCCGGCAATACGAAAGGAGATCATCATGCAAGCCAAAGAAAAAGTCAAAAAGCCTGTGACAAAAAAGAAAATCATCCTTTGGGCAATACTCGGCGTTTTCCTGTTTCTGCTGCTCTGGATTGTGATCAGTGTGGTTTATCAGGTCGTTGTCAACGGCGATTATTACGCCTCCCGTCCCGGGAAATACGAATATCATATTTTTTACCGCACCGTGGAACCGGAAGAATTTGATATTGACATCTTTGACGATCCTTTTTACAGAGAACGCAACCGTGATATCAAGTATATTTCCGGTGCGCAGTCTACGGAAATCGCCCTTGACGAGGATGCATCGATCTACGGCGAAGCGATTCCTTTCTTCCAGAAATATTTCACTGCCGTCATTCACGGCGACTGTGAAACTTATCGGGATTTCTTCTGGAATTCCTATTTTGATGAGGAAAACAAAGATATCAATTATCCCTACCCCGAAGATCCCTTTACCATGCAGAAGGTCTATAATATCTCTGTTGAATATCTGCGCGGTGAAGATGTGATCCTCTCAAAGACGGAAACACGTTCCTATTTTATTGTCAAGTACAAGATTCAGGACAACAACGGTACCTTCCGTCCGGAGCTGGATGTGGATACGGCAGTCCCGCTCCTGTTTGAGCTCACCACCAAAGGCGAAGAGATCCGCATCAGCAAGATTGTTCCCTTTGCGGACTGATATGGTTCAGATGTCCGGATTGTCGCGGTCAGATATTTTTATTAAATTATTTAGAAATGTATTGACAATCAGTTGACCGCGTGCTATAATGGAAGCACATCAAGTGGAAGTATCATGTACCGTTATCTGTATCATGATTTTTCCGCACAACGAAAGGAGGTATTCTGATGCTTGATCACATGCTGTTCATCTGGTGTATCTTTTTCGTCCTCTGTATAGTCACGGAAGCGGCAACCATGAGTCTGGTTGCGGTCTGGTTCATGCCCGGTGCGCTGATTGCAATGGTATTATCCCTTCTATCTGCTCCGGTATGGCTGCAGGTGCTTGTCTTTCTTGTACTCTCAGCCCTCCTGCTACTCTTTACACGGCGTCTGTCTGCAAGACTTCTGGGGCACAAAACCGCAGCCACCAATGCAGACCGTGTCATCGGAAAAGAAGGAATCGTTACCGAAACGATCAACGACATCGAAGCGGCCGGTCAGGTCAAGGTTCTTGGTCAGATCTGGTCTGCCCGCTGTGACGATCCCCTCGTCACCGTACCTGTCGGAACTGCCCTTTTCATCAAACGCACTGAAGGTGTCCGGCTGATCGTCTCCCCTGTTCCTTCGTCTCTGCAGCAAAACAACAATTCTGATAAGTAACTGAAAGGAAGTACTGTCATGGAACCATTATATCTTATCGGCGCGATTATCGTTGTTTTATTCCTCGTGATTATTTCAAACGTGAATATCGTCACACAGGCACATGCCAGCGTCATTGAGCGTCTGGGTGCATTCCACACGGTATGGGCAACCGGCCTTCATGTGAAGATGCCTTTTATCGACCGTGTCGTCAAAAAAGTCTCCTTAATGGAACAGGTTGCTGACTTCCCTCCGCAGCCGGTTATCACCAAGGATAACGTCAAAATGCAGATTGATACCGTTGTCTTCTACCAGATCACGGACTGCAAACTGTTCACCTACGGTGTCCAGAATCCTATGGCAGCCATTGAGAACCTTACCGCAACCACTCTGCGTAATATCATCGGTGAGCTGGAACTGGACAGCACGCTGACCTCCCGTGATATCATCAATACCAAGATGCGTTCCATTCTGGACGAAGCTACTGATCCCTGGGGCATCAAGGTCAACCGTGTGGAGTTGAAAAACATCATGCCTCCGAAGGAAATTCAGGACGCCATGGAGAAGCAGATGAAGGCAGAACGTGAACGCCGTGAACTGATCCTCCGTGCAGAAGGTGAAAAGAATTCTGCGATCCTTGTTGCAGAAGGCCGCAAGCAGGCAATGATTCTCGAAGCTGAAGCAAATAAGCAGGCTGAAATTCTGAAAGCGGAAGCAGAACGCGAAGCAACCATCCGCCGTGCGGAAGGTGAAGCAGAAGCTATTCTCAAAGTGCAGGAAGCTACTGCTCTCGGTATCAAGAAGATCAATGAAGCTGCTCCTTCTGAGGGCGTGATCGCCATCAAGAGCCTGGAAGCCTTTGAACATGCGGCTGACGGCAAGGCTACTAAGATCATCATCCCCAGCAATCTCCAGTCTCTTGCAGGTCTTGCGACCACCGCATCGGAGCTGTTCAAAAAGGACGGGGAGTAATTTAGCAAAGCAAAATCTTTATAAGGTCAGGTAAACGATATGATCAATCAGGAAAATCTTGAGAAGCTGGCAAAAGGTCTTGCAAAACAGGGGATTGATATTTCTCAGGTCGTTGCTCTGATGGAATATCTTTCAGAAGATGAAAACTATCGTGCTCTGGAGGATGCTGACTATACAGAACTGTCTCCGGAGTTTATCAACAATGTAGGTCCCTTCCTCGACCTTGATTCCAGAATGGCGATCTTTGATAAAATTCTTGCAGGAAAAGAAGACTGGCACCTGCTCAAAGGACTTGGCATCAGTTTTACGCTGGTTGAGAATGCGGTCATTGAGGGTTCGCTGCCGACAGAAGTTCTGGTTTATCTGCGGGAAGAATAAAGAAACACAAAAAGAGCAGATCACTGTTATAAAATTGAGCGGTCTCATGTTTCTGGCAGGTTTTATTGTTGCGGGGTTGGGTGTTCGTTTTCATTGGTATGTCCTTCCAAAGGGAATTGCAAT
>JAKSPR010000205.1 GCA_024404655.1 Clostridia bacterium
TCGTCGGTTTTGGGGATCTTTGCCTGGATACAGGGGGTTTTGCCGCCGGCAACGGTCAGGCGGATTGCAGCGCCTCCTGGGATGGGAGCCGGCTTTTTCGGCTGCTCTGCGGCGGCGCGTCCGGCGGCTGCAAGCGCTGCGGCGCGCGCAAGGGGCGTATATTTTCCTGCCTGCGGGAGCGGTTTTGCACCGGGAACGGGAGTTGCCACGCCTTTGATCTTTCCGGGAATCGGCTTCGGCGCAGACACCTGCTTCGGTTCGGGCTCCTTGACCCCGACCATCAGGGATTTTGCACATTCCAGCCATGCTTCTCCGTTGAAATCGACGGGATAGAAGGAGACCATATTTTCTTTCGATGTGACACGCTCAATGCGGCAGCGGGAGGCAAGGGCGCGCAGATAGGCAATACGCACCAGATTCTGTGCGGCTTTCGGCGGCTCACCGAACCGGTCGGAGAGCTCGTCGAGAATGTCGGAGATATCCTCCGGCGTGTCGATGCCCGCGATTTTCTTATAGAGCTCAATGCGCTGGGCACCGGATCGGATGTAGCGGTCCGGCAGATAGGCGTCCACGGGAATGTCGATGACCGTTTCCACTTTCTGCGGAAGCGCTTCTCCTTTTTCTTCAAGGATCGCTTCGTTCAGGATCCTGATGTAGAGATCGTAGCCCACGCTTTCCATGTGACCGTGCTGCTCGGCACCGAGGATGTTTCCGGCACCGCGGATCTCCAGATCGCGCATGGCGATCTTGAAGCCGGAGCCGAACTCCGTGTACTCCTTGATGGCCTGCAGACGCTTCGTCGCAATTTCCGTGAGAAGCCGCGGCGGATAGGTAAAGTACGCGTAGGCACGCCGGGAGGAACGCCCGATGCGTCCGCGGATCTGGTGTAACTGCGAAAGTCCCATCCTATCTGCGTTTTCGATGACAAGGGTGTTTGCGTTGGGGATGTCAATGCCCGTTTCAATGATCGTCGTCGAGACGAGAATGTCCACTTCACCGCTCAAAAGCCGCTGCCAGATCGCGCTGATGTCTTCCTTGTCCATTTTGCCGTGGGCGACGGCGATAACAGCATCCGGCACCATTTCCTGAACCCGTCCGGCGCATTGGTCGATGTCTTCCACACGGTTGTGCAGCCAGAAGACCTGACCGCCCCGGCGCAGCTCTTTTTTCAGCGCTTCCCCGAGGATCAGAGCGTCGTATTCCAGTACGTAGGTCTGGATCGGCACACGGTCGCCCGGCGCTTCGTCGAGAATGCTCATGTCGCGGATGCCGGACATCGCCATGTTCAGGGTGCGGGGAATCGGCGTCGCCGTGAGGGTCAGACAGTCCACGTTTTCCGCAAGGGTTTTCAGCTTCTCCTTGTGGGCCACACCGAAGCGCTGTTCCTCGTCGATGATGACAAGGCCCAGATCTTTGAATGCCACGTCTTTGGAGACCAGACGGTGGGTGCCGACGATGATGTCGATCTCGCCGCGGCGCAGCTTGCGCAGAATGTTTTCCTGCTGCATCGGCGTGCGGAACCGGGAGAGGATCTCCGCATGTACGGGAAGACCGCGGAACCGGGAGAGGATCGTCTGATAGTGCTGCAGGGCAAGGATCGTGGTGGGGACAAGGATCGCCACCTGCTTGCCGTTTTCCACGGCTTTCATGGCGGCGCGCAGCGCTACTTCCGTTTTGCCGTAGCCCACATCGCCGCAGAGCAGACGGTCCATGGGGGAGGGGCGCATCATATCCGCTTTGATTTCCTCCACCGCACGCAGCTGGGAATCCGTTTCTTCATAGGGGAAGACGGATTCAAAGGAGCGCTGCAGCTCGTCGTCCGCAGAGAAGGCAAAACCCGGTCTGCGCATCCGCGCCGCATAGAGCTGCGTCAGCTCTTTCGCCATGTTCTTTGCCGCCGCTTTGACCCGCGCTTTCGTCTTCGTCCAGTCTGTGCCGCCCATTTTGGAGAGCTTCACAAGTCCGTCGTCGGAATGGGCGCCGATGTATTTGGAGATCATGTCCAGCTGATCGCAGGGCAGGAAGATCGCCGCGTTGTCGGCATATTTGATTTTCACATAATCGCGGGTCGCACCGTCCACACCGCGGATGGTCTCGGTGCCCATATACTGGCCGATACCATGGTTGACGTGGACCACATAGTCTCCCACCGTCAGATCGGCGTAGGACAGGATGGTTTCTGCGGAAGAGCGTTTGCGTTTGGTCTTCTTGGAGGACCTTGCCAGCGCACGGGCGTAGGCGTTATGCTCGCTGCCGGGGACAGTGGAGAGTGCGCAGAAGCGGCTTTCTGTCAGTTCAAATCCTGCTGTTCTGTCATCGGGACCGCAGACGAAAATGGACGGGACCTCCGGCGTCAGGGCGTCGGCTCCGGCATCCGCGGCTTTCAGGCGATGGGCTGTGATATTCTCATCGTAAAGGGTTTTCTGGAGATTATCGGCGGAAAATTCGTTATCGGCAAGAAGCAGGATGCGGAAGTGCTCTGCGGTATAGTGGCGGATATCCTCCAGCAGCGTTTCAAAGGAGTCCGCATACGACACGGTCTGTCTTGTGCGGAACGTGAAAATGCCGGACAGCTTTCTTGAGCCTGCGGAGAAGGTCTCGCACATGACGGTCTGGGTACGGCCCACGAAGTCCTCAAAATCCGCCTGCCAGAGGGTATATTCCGCGTATTTTGCGGAGATGGCGCTGTCTTCCAGCAGGGAGGAAATGGCCTCTCTTGTATGGAATTCCCATGCGGTCAGGCGTTCCTTCACGGCGGGGGAATCCTGCAGGATGACGGGAGCGCAGACGCGGCCGGTCTCCTCATTTCGGAAATAGTCGAGAAGAGTCTCTTTCTGGGGATAGAGGAACGCGATATATTTATCGAGGAAGCCGGGTTCCACACCGCTGTCGAGGGCCTCCAGTTCCTTTTCCAGAGCCTCTGTTCCGGCGCTTTTCGTGCATTTCTTTTTCTGGGCGGAAATCAGGGCGCGGAGGGCCTTTTTGGCCTCGTCCGACAGAAGGATCTCCTTGGCCGGGGGGATGAAGCAGGTTTCGCAGTTGTCCAGGCGTCTCTGGGAGAGGGCGTCGAATTGCGCCATGGAGTCGATTTCGTCGCCGAAGAACTCCATGCGCACGGGGGTCTGGGCGCCTGCGGGGAAAATATCGAGGATGCCGCCGCGCACGGCGTATTCTCCGACGCCGTCCACGAGGTCACAGCGGGTATAGCCGGATGCGGACAGGCGGTCTGTCAGGTTGCCGAGGTCATACTCCTCCGCTGCGTCGATGGTGAAAGCGGATGCGTCGAGGGCGGCCTTTGGGATGGTATACTGGAGTGCGGCATCGGGTACGGTCAGGACCACGTCGCAGGTATTGCGGCGGACGGCGCAGAGCACGCCGATGCGCTGCTGTTCATATTCGCGGGAAGAAACGATATTGTGAAACACGAAATCCCGCAGCGGGTAGTTTGCGACCCGCAGTCCCGTATCGGCCAGCGCCGATTCCATTTTTAAGAGTTCCTTTTCATCGGGGAGGATACAAAGGACGGGGATATTGGGGGAGAGCTTCCGCAGGTCGCAGACGAGAGCAGCGTAGAACGCCTCTCTTGCGCCCTCCGAAAGACCCGTGACAAGCATGGGATACGGGGTACGCTCATGGGTCTGCATGCGGTAGTTTTCGAGAATTGCCGTGTATTCCTTTTCTCTGCGCACGGCGTCAAGCAGAAGGTTCATCGCATCTCACGCTCCTTTTTTCGTATAAAACCGGGATTCATTTCGTTCCGTTGCAGAGGCGGGTGGCGAGGTCGTAGTCGCCCTTGATGATGGCCTCGGTTCCGGCGATGAGGTCTCCGTGACGGTTATCCACGGCGTCGCGGTCCGCTAAAGGGAGTTTGCCGAGGACCCAGTCCGCGAGGTCATAATCGGGGGTGGGTTTCTCTCCGACGCCGATCTTGATCCTGGGGAAAGCGTCGCTGCCGATCATGGCGATGATGCTCTTGAGACCATTATGACCGCCTGCGGAGCCCTTGGCGCGGACGCGCAGTCTGCCGGGGGCGAGGGAAATATCATCGGAATACACAATGATATGTGCGGGATCGAGCTTATAGAAGTTTGCGGCCTCCGAAACTGCCGTGCCGGAGCTGTTCATGAATGTCTGGGGTTTCATGAGGATGACGCGGTTTCCAGCAAGGGTGCCTTCGCCGATGAGGGCGTGGTATTTTTCGCGGTCGATGCGGATGCCCATGTGTTTGGCAAGGGCATCAACGGCGTTGAAGCCGACATTATGGCGGGTAGCCAGATACTCTGTGCCGGGATTGCCGAGACCGACGATAAGCCAGGAAACGTTCTGGGCTGCCGCCGTGGGGGTTTTGGATTCTATCTGTTTGAACAAGTCGAAAATATCTGCCATGGGGTGTTTTTTTCCTTTCTTTTTCTTTCGTGGGAGGACGACAAAAGGGCGGCGGCCGGAGGGGAACAGGGGCGTTTGCCCCGAAAGACCCCTGGTGGTCTCCGCTGTGGATTTTTCTTTTTTATTATTATAACAGATGTCTTTGGAAAATGCAAGGGGGCGGGGGACTGAAACAGGAAGAAAATGAGAATGCAAACGTGGTGTTTATAACAGGTCAGATGTGTTTCTGCTCTCGGCTTGATTTTGCTTTTCTTCGGCTTTGATGGGTGACCGGCAAGGGCTTTGCGGTCGCCCTTGCAGCCTTCGCAAGACATTCTTTCTTCATTGGTGCGGTCTGGTTATGTAGGGCGGGGGCTTGCTCCCGCTGTTTCTTTGCGAGTATCATCACAATGAACGTCGGATAAGATTCTTTCAGACAATTTGCAGCCATAGCATGTATGGTGAAACACTGGCGGGGGTCAGCAGCCGCCATGCACACCGTGATGGTTCCGTAAATATACTCAAAATCTATACATATCAGGAGAGAAAGTCCTGCGAAGACTGCAAGGGCGACCGCAAAGCCCTTGCCGGTCACCCCCGGAAACAGGGAAAAGCACAAAAACGGGCCGAGGGCAGAGATCCGGCTTGATCTGTTGCAGTTTATAAAAAAATCCCCCGATGCGCGGGGCGCATCAGGGGGAGGAAAAACAGAAAAATTACTTACTGTATTTTGCGCATTTGCCGGTGAGGAAATCAACCGCCGTGCGGATGTCCGCAACAGGATCAGCGCCGACTTCACGCTCGATGGTCAGATAACCTTCATAGCCGATGTCTGCAAGTGCTGCGAGGTACTTGTCGAAATCCACATGACCCTGACCCAGCGGTACTTCCTTGAAGTATTCCCAGATACGGAGGTCACCGATGCCGCGGATGGCGAGACCGGTGCCGACGAACTTGCGCT
>JAKSPR010000206.1 GCA_024404655.1 Clostridia bacterium
GCTTCGTCTCCTGTGACGTGACCGCACTGTTCAAAGGAGAAACCTACGGTCTTGTTCCGGTATTTGTCTTTATCGTTTCCGCGCTTGTCATGGCTTTGGCCGGTATTCTTGTCAAGAAGAAACCGGAGTGGAAATGGGTATCCGATTATGCGCTGCCTGTCAGCCTTGTGATCGGCATGGCCAGTGCGATCCCCTTTACGAGCCTGTTCGGTTCCGCACCGATCGTCTGATGGGAGGTTGCCGAAAATGAGTAAAAAGACTTCAAACGAAATCGTTTTCAGCGATTATGTGGAATCTGTCCACAAGTACGGCAGAATCTGGAATATCTCCATGGCGGTTCTTATGCTGCTGTTCCCGGTCGCTGTATCCGTCATCTTTCAGACGACGCCTGAATGGGCAGCGCTGTTAAGCGGTCTGATCGCAACAGCTCCCATGTACTGGGCGGTCGGTATCATTGAAACATTCACCTATATTCCGATGCTCGGAGCAGGCGGTTCCTACCTCAGCTTCGTGACCGGCAATATCTCCAACCTGAAACTCCCCTGTGCACTCAATGCGCTGGAGCAGTCCGGTTATGACATCCGCTCCGAAGAAGGTGAAGTGGTCTCGACGATTGCGATCGCAGTATCCAGTATCGTGACGACGCTGATCATTCTGCTCGGCGTCATCCTGATCGTTCCGCTGACGCCCATTCTGGAGGCAGAGGTACTGCAGCCCGCTTTCGCACAGATGCTTCCCGCACTGTTCGGCGGTCTTGGTGTAGTATTCATTGCCAAGAACTGGAAGATCGCGGTTGTTCCGTGCGTACTCATGCTCATCCTGTTCATTGCGGTCCCGGCGCTCAACGCGGGCACGGTCGGCATCATGGTTCCGGTCGGTGTTCTCGTTACCCTTGGCGTCAGCCGTCTGATGTACAAGAAGAACATGCTCTGATCCAGAGTATTTATTAAATCACAATTTCAAAACAGGAATTTATGTGCCTTTGTCGTTTCTCTGCGGCAAAGGCACAAAACTCCGGTATTCAAGAAAGGAATGGTCTATAAAATCATGCAGTACATTCTTTTTGCGCTCCTCGGTATCATCGTCGTTCTGCTGGCGGTCATTCTGATCCGGACGGCAATGTTCAAGCCGAGAAAAGAAGAAAAGCCCGTATTTGAAGACGTCGAATTTGATGAAGATGCGGCGATCAGTGCTCTTGCTGAACTTGTCAGATGCAAAACAGTCTCCTACTACGATCATTCGCTGGAGGATGACGCTGAATTTGAAAAGCTGATCGGAAAGCTGCCCGTCCTCTATCCCAATGTGATGAAAAACACAGAGCTGAAACGGTTTGACGGACGCGGTCTTCTGTTTCACTGGAAGGGACAGGGCTCCGGTGATCCGGCAGTGCTCATGGCTCATTACGATGTGGTTCCGGTGGAAGAAGACAAGTGGACGGTTCCGGCCTTTGATGCGATGATCCGTGACGGCATTATGTGGGGCCGCGGAACGCTCGATACCAAGGTGACATTCAACGGTATCCTTTCTGCTGCGGAAAATCTGATGAAGCAGGGCTTTACGCCGAAGGATGATATCTACTTTGCCTTTTCAGGCGGCGAAGAGATCAACGGAGAGGGCGCTGTCAATATTGTCAAGTATTTCAAAGAGCAGAAGATCACCCCGTCCATGGTCGTTGACGAAGGCGGCGCCGTCGTCGAGGGCGTATTCCCCGGCGTCAGTGCCCGGACTGGCCTGATCGGTATTGCCGAAAAGGGCATGATGAACCTGGAACTGAACATCGCATCTGCAGGCGGACACGCATCCGCGCCCGCTCCACATACACCGGTCGGCGAGCTTTCTCAGGCCTGTGTCAATATTGAAAATCACCCCTTCAAGAAGCATTTTACCAAGCCTGTCCTTGAGATGTTTGATACCCTCGGACGTGAATCTTCCTTTGTATACCGGATGATCTTTGCGAACCTCTGGTGCTTCGGCGGTATTCTCGACGGCATCTGCAAAAAGTCCGGCGGTGAACTCAATGCGCTTGTCCGCACGACGGTGGCATTCACCCAGATGAATGGCTCCAAAGCGCCGAATGTCATACCGCCCTCTGCCCAGATGGTTGCTAACCTGAGACTGAATCCCGAGGATACGCTGGATTCCGCTCTTGACTACATCAAAAAGACCGCAGGGAATGACCGGATCACTTATCAGATTACCAGCGGCATGAATCCGAGCCGGATCTCCGATACCTCCTGCGAGGGCTGGAAACGTGTCCGCAGCGCAGTTCAGGGAACATGGAAAGGCTGCCTTGTCGCGCCTTACCTCATGGTCCAGTGCAGTGACAGCCGTCATTACGGCGAGATCAGCGATAAGGTTTACCGCTTCTCCGCAATGGACCTGACGTCAGAAGAACGGCACACGATCCACGGCAATGACGAGCATATCCGTCTGGAGACTGCAAAGAGTGCGGTAGAGTTCTTCATCCGTGTGATGAAGCAGTGCTGATGGCGTTGGAACCCAATTGCAACAGAAAACTAAAGCCAAGACCGCTATGGGATGATAAGAAAGATTTTTGATTATCAATACCGTAGCATCGCAGAGACAAACGAAAACGCTCAGAAGGCAGAAGTGTGCTTTTCTGAGCGCTTTCTTTTTGTATTCCCATCACTGCCGGAAGTGTTTTTCCCAGGGGGTAGCGTTCCAACCGGTACGGTCAGTGCTACTGCCTGTTGCAGAGGTGCCACTGGTAACCCATGTTCCTGAATGCTTCGACTGAAAAACGAATCTACGCAAAACGGAAATGCCTGAACCTGATATGCTTACAAGAAGGTGAAAACAGTAGTCCGTCACAAATATCTATTATTTCAATGAAATTCGGTAAAAATAAGAATATACAGAAACATATTGAAAAGATTCAGAAAGTATGATACAACATAAGCGGAAGAAGAGTGAGGTGTTTCGATGAAAGACTTTTTGCTTCCGGAAAGCAGGCAATTTCTTAGTGCTGCTGAACTCATAGAGATGGGTTATTCGTACTACTATATCAACAAAATGGTTTCACAGGGGCTGCTGGTAAAAATCAATAAGAGTATCTATGAGAATATGATGTTCAAAGGGGAAATCTCTGATTTTTCGTATTTGAGCGCTATTATGCCAAATGCAGTTGTTTGCCTGATGTCCGCAGCACATTTCTATAATCTGACAACATACCTTCCTGATGCAGTGGATATAGCTATTGAGAACAATATGAAAATTACAACGCTTCCGGAATGGCCGGAGTATCGGGTTTACTATTTTTCAAAAGAAAGATATGAAAACGGAATTATAACGGCTAATGACGGGGCTGTAGATTTTCGGATTTACGACATTGAAAAAACTGTGGTAGATATTCTTGGTTATCGGAAAAAAATGGGAATAGAAATAACAAAAGAAATTCTTCACTCATATCTTGGAAGAAAGGGTCGGAATCTGAATAAACTTCACCGATACGCAAAAAAACTTGGGGTCGAACCAATATTGAGGACATATCTGGAGGTGCTGATATGAAAAAGCAAGGTGTGGAATCTGTCAAAGCTCGTTTGTTGAACAGAGGTAAACATCTTTGATTTAGAGCACGAAAAAGCAGAAAGTGAATGCCCCGCCGCTTTATCAAGTGGTGGGGCATTCACTAGGAAAACATAGATTATTCAGTTTGCCCTCAGCCGACAATACCGCAGATGAGGAAACCGAGGGTGGCAAGACCTGCGCTGATCAGAGCGTAGGGAATCTGGGAGGTCGCATGGGAAAGATTGTCGATCTCACAGGTTGCGGAGGAGAGGACCGTTGCATCAGAATAGAAGCATGCATGGCTGCCGAAGACACCGCCGGAAACAACGGCACCGAGGGTCAGCAGGATGTTGCCGTTCAGAGCGACTGCAAGGGGAACAACGATGGAGACCGCGACGGCTTCAATGCCCCAGAACGAACTGGTTACAAAGGTCAGCACGGCGATGATCACAAAGATGATTGCCGGCAGGGTCGCAGCGTTCATAACGGGTGCAGCCAGGTGAATGACGTATTCGGAGAGTCCCATTTCACCGCAGGCAGTCTTGATCATAAAGGAAGCAAGGAGGATGGCGAGGACAGGGAGGATATCCGCAAATCCCGCAAAGAACAGCTCCACGAAACGTGTAAAGGTCATCTTCTTCCGGGGCAGATAGAGCAGCATACAGACGGCGAGGGCGATGATGATGGCGATCAGCATATCGCTGGTCACAACGGTAACGCCGATCAGCGCTGCGATCGGGACCAGGAAGTCGATCATGTTGCCCTTGTTTTCAGTCTTCGGGGGATAGTCTACAGCCATGCCTGCCATGGCGATATCGACGGAGGCAACGTTATGGAGTTCCGGCTCGACGCGTTCAGCCTTCTTGTTGATGTCATCGTAGGCCTTTTTCATTTTGCCGATCTTCGGCATCAGACCGACGGCAAAGAGGAAGACCACAAGAAGTGCTGCCATGGGATAGAACATATAGGGGAGCACTTTGAGATAGACGCTCATGCCGGTTTCAAAACCCATGTCGAGGATTGCCGGTTCCTGAATGAAGACGCCCGAGTAGAACACCACCCAGGTGGAGAAGGGGATCAGCGCACAGACAGGTGCACCGGTGGAGTCGATGACGTAGGCCAGTGCCTGACGGGGGATCTTTTTCTTATCACATACCTCATTCATGCAGGTACCGATGGTCATGATGTTCAGATAGTCATCAATGAAGATCGCGATACCCATAAGAAGGGAGGTGAGCAGAACGGAACGCTGGCTTTTACACAGCTTCGAGAGCAGATTGGAAAAACCGAGCGTGCCTTTGGCTTCTTTCAGAAGGAAGATAAATCCTCCGAACAGTCCGCAGAGCAGCAGAATGTACTGATTGTCGATGTTGGAGATCTCCGAAAGCAGAAGATCACACCAGGGACCGATAAAACCGATGCCGTACATGATAATGTAGGCAAACAGCGTTCCGAAGATCAGCGCTTCAAACGACTTCTTCGATACCAGGGCAAAGATCAGCATTGCCACAGGGGGGATCAGACAAAGAATACCGTATTCCATAACCACCTGTCCTTATTCACAGAATATGCTTTTACAACAATAAATTCGGAATATTCATTCATTATTCCTCGTTTCAGTTTGTAAATATGCAAGCAATACTATATCACGTTTTCGTCATAATTGCAAGAGGTTATGTAAAATTTTCTTTTTTCACCAAAGCCGCAGGGCAGGATGCCCCGACTTCAACGCAAGTAAGTCGGGGAG
>JAKSPR010000207.1 GCA_024404655.1 Clostridia bacterium
GGTGGAGGGGGGCGGCGTGGAGCCTCCCTCCATCCTTCCGATCGGTTTTCAGGCGCACGCGCCTGAAAACATTCCCCCAGCGGTGCCGCTGGGATTTATGCCCTCCTGCCAAGGAGAAATCCCCCGGCGGCCCAAAGGCCGCCGAAAAAAAAACACCAGACCGGCCTGCGCCGGTCTGGTTGTTTTCACAAGTTTGCTGCGGACGCAGCAAACTTGCTGATATCTCCTGCCCCCATAATCACGATGAGGTCCCCTTCTTCCCCCCCTTCAACCAACATTTTCATCACATTCCCCCAGTCAGGCTCATATACCGCCTGCGGGATGCGTGCCGCTAATTGCTCCGAGGAAACACCGAAGGTGTTCACTTCCCGCGCCGCATAGATGTCGGCAAAGATCACCTCGTCGGCAGCATCAAAGGCGCCGCAGAATTCTTCAAAAAGCCCCGCCGTGCGGGAATAAGTGTGCGGCTGGTAGACACACCGTAACCGCTTGTACCCCATCCGCTTCGCACCTTCCAGGGTCGTTTTCACTTCCGATGGATGATGCCCGAAATCGTCGTAGACGGGTACTTTGATACCGCAGTTTTTAAGATAGCCTTTGAATTCCATGCGCCGCGCGGCTCCCGTAAAGGTGTGGAGACCGTCGACGATGACATCTGCCGTAATGCCGCAGAGATCGGCTGCCGCTGCCGCCGCAAGGGCGTTGTACACGTTGTGCTTTCCGGGCACGGATAAGACCACATGACAGAAACGCTCCTGCCCTTTCATGATATCAAAGGACGCAAAGCCGTCGGTAAAGACAATATTTTCCCCGCGGTAGTCGGCTTCTTTGTTCTCAAGACCGAAGGTCACTGTGCGAACACCGCAGCCTTCGGCACTCAGCAGAACATCTTCATCATCGGCATTGATGACCGCATGGCCCGTTTTGCCGGGAATCTGCAGATAACGGTGGAAGGAATCGTGAATCTGCTCCATGGATTTGAAGTAGTCCGGGTGATCCATTTCTTCGTTTAAGACAACGGCGATGCTGGGTCGGAAGGAGAGGAAAGAATCCTTGTATTCGCAGGCTTCAAAGATGAAGTCGTCACCGTGGCCGGAGCGGAAGTCTCTGCCCAGTTCCGGCAGCTCCGCACCGATGAGGATCGCGGGATCGCGCTGCGCATATAAAAACAGATGGGAGATCATCGCGCTGGTGGTGGACTTGCCGTGCATGCCCGCCACACCGATGCCGTTCTTGTATCCACGCATAAGGTAGGAGAGGAAATCCGCGCGATAAATCAGCGGCAGACCTTTGGCTTTCGCCGCGGCATATTCCGGATTCTGCTCTCCGATGGCGGCGTTGTAGATGATGGCGTCGTAACCCTCGATATTCTCCGCAGCATGACCCGGGAACACAGGAATCCCCATGGATGTCAGCATTTCCGTGTTGCGGGATACGGCCCGGTCAGAGCCTCCCGTCCGGTAGCCCTGCTCTTTTGCGATGACAGCGAGCGCACTCATGGAGACACCGCCGATGCCGATGAAAAACAGCGCGGCTCCTTTCGGCAGCAGAGCGTCAAGTTTGGCATCCAAATCGTTTTGCTTTTGAATAATTATACTATTTTTTGATTTACACATACAACTACCTCCCGATCAGATCCCTTTCGTCCGGTTCGGTCAAAAATCCCGGTATTTCGCGCTTTTTCCGCGTTTCTTCACAGTTATGATACAAATAATTCAGAAATGCTTTTCTTTTTGGATGAATACTTTTCACATTTTTTCTATATAATAATACATGATTAGTATCTGATCCCACGCACACGAAAGGATGAACGAAATGACTATCACAGACATCAAAATCAGAAAGCTCTTTGACGAAGGCCCCATGAAGGCAATCGTCTCCGTCACCTTTGATCATGCCCTTGCTGTACATGATATCAAGGTTATCCATGCGCGCGACAAATTCTTCATTGTCATGCCCTCCAGAAAGAATCCTGACGGAACCTACCGTGATATCGTTCATCCGATTAACGTCGAATTCCGTACCCTTCTGGAAAGCGCGGTTATCGAAGCTTATCACGCAGAGCGTGAAGCTTACGACAACGGAACCAGCCCGCTCTGCCGCAAGGAAGAGGAAGATTTACAGCCTGCAGAACTCTGATGTATCTGTGCTTTCTATTATAACACAGATTTGGTAAAAATTCTGTCGGTTTTGAAAATTTTGCAAAAATTTCATAAACAGAGTTCTGATGCCGGGAGGCGGAAGAACTCTGTTTGTTTTTTCTCGGGTTCTTCATAAATATAGAGTTTATCACAGCGGACCGAGGTACCCTGAGCACGACAGGGCCACATCCCTATGCTGATAATAAACTCTACATGATAATTATACTATAGAACACAAAAAATGTCAAGACGTTCGAGACCCGCGAAACAAATACGTTCTGCGGGTCATACTGCATCCAAATATTTCAGAACATACCAAGCAGCAGACAATCATCTGCCAAGCCGCATGCGGAAATCCTCATAGCTGAACTGCTTTATGATCTCCGTTTTCCCGTCCGGGGTCAGGCGGACGATCGAGGGGAGCGGCATGCCGTTGAAGGTGTTGTTTTTGCAGGTGGTATAGATCGCCATGTCGCCGAAGACGAGGAGGTCTCCGACGGACAGGGGAGCCGGGAAGCAATAGTCCCCGATCACGTCCCCGGACAGACAGGTAGGGCCGCCGAGACGGATGACATTGGGATGCGCATCGTCCGCATCTTCGGGGATGACGGCACCGTACAGCGGCGGAGTGTAGGGCATTTCAATGACGTCCGGCATGTGGCAGGCGGCACTGGAATCCAGAATGGCAATGTCCGTTTCCCCGTTTCTGATAACATCCAGTACACGGGTCAGGAAATAACCGGCGTTCAATGCACAGGCCTCACCTGGTTCGAGATAGACTTCCACGCCCCATGCTTCTTTCGCATGAAGGATGCAGGCTTCAAGACGTGCAAGATCATAACCCGGGCGGGTGATGTGATGTCCGCCGCCCATGTTCAGCCATTTCATCTGCGGGAGTACGTCGCCGAAGCGTTCTTCCACGGCACGGAGGGTGATCTCCAGCGCATCAGAATCCTGCTCACAGAGGGTGTGAAAATGCAGACCGTCAAGAAGCGCGATGGTCTCTGCGTCCATCTGCAGATCCCACTGGGCGCGCGTGGTGCCGAGACGGCTGCCGGGAGCACAGGGATCATAGATGGCATGCCCTTCCTGCGTGGAGCACTCCGGATTGATGCGCAGTCCAAGGCTCTTGCCATGGGCTTTCGCTTTCGCGCCGAAACGCTTCAACTGCGCAGGGGAGTTGAAAACGATGTGATCCGCATAGGAAAGAAGCTCGTCAAATTCGTCGTCACGATAGGCGGCGCAGAAGACGTGGACTTCGCCCTCCGGCATCTTTTCGCTGCCCAGCCGCGCTTCAAAGAGCCCGCTGGCTTCCGTTCCCGCAAGATACGGAGCGAGGACCGGATAGAGATCATAGTTGGAAAAGGCTTTCTGGGCAAGGAGTACTCTGCAGCCGGTCTTTTGGGCAAGGGCGGCAAGTACTTTCCCGTTTTCGGCAAGTTTTGCTTCGTCAAGGACGTAACAGGGCGTGCGCAGACCGGAGAAAAGTTCTTCCCGGTCATAGGAAAGGAGCCCCGCAAAGGGGGCTCTTGTGTCTTTCATCGTTGTCATGGGCTCAGTCTACCAGAACAGGCGCATGGCTCTCTCTGCGGGGCAGACCGTACTTGTCCAGCGCATCGAGGAAGGGATCGGGATCGAATTCTTCCACCGTGTGGACACCAACCGTGTTCCACTTGCCGGTCAGAAGCATCAGAGCACCGCACATTGCCGGTACACCCGTCGTGTAGCTGATGGCCTGGGAACCGACTTCACGGTAACATTCTTCGTGGTCGCAGACGTTGTAGATGTAGTAGGTCTTCTCTTCCCCGCCTTTGGCACCGGTAAAGATGCAGCCGATGTTCGTCTTGCCTTTGGTTCTCGGACCGAGGGATGCAGGATCGGGCAGAAGGGCTTTGAGGAACTTGATCGGAACGATCTCTTTGCCTTCAAACATGATCGGCGTGGTGCTCAGCATGCCCACGTCTTCCAGACACCGCATGTGATCAAGATAGCTCTGACCGAAGGTCATGAAGAAACGGATGCGCTGAACTTCGGGAATGTTCAGGGCAATGGATTCGATTTCTTCGTGGTGGAGCAGATACATGTCTTTGCCGCCCACTTCGTCAAAGTCGTATTCACGCTTGATGCTCATTGCGGGAATTTCGACCCAGTGACCGTTCTCCCAGTAGCTGCCGGGCGCACTGACTTCACGCAGATTGACTTCCGGATTGAAGTTCGTTGCAAACTTGTAGCCGTGGTCGCCGCCGTTGCAGTCCAGAATGTCGATGGTGTCAATGCGGTCAAATTCGTGCTTCTTCGCGTATGCACAGTAGGCCTGGGTCACACCGGGGTCGAAACCGCAGCCCAGAAGCGCGATCAGACCCGCGTCTTCAAACTTCTTGCGGTATGCCCACTGCCAGCTGTAGTCAAAGTAGGCAGAGAAACCGGCTTCTTTGCAGCGCTTTTCGTAGATCGCACGCCACTCGGGATCGTCGGTGTTTTCCGGCTCGTAGTTTGCGGTGTCCATGTAGTTCACATGGCAGGCAAGGCAGGCGTCCATAATGGTAAGATCCTGATAGGGGAGAGCGATGTTCATAACAAGATCAGGCTTATAGGAATTGATGAGAGCGATCAGCTGATTTACATCGTCAGCATCGACCTGTGCGGTGGTAACGACGGTTTTGGAAACAGATTTCAGCTTTTCTGCGAGGGCATCGCATTTGGATTTAGTGCGGCTGGCGATGCCAAGCTCCGTAAAGACTTCGCTGACCTGGCAGCATTTCTGAATTGCGACGGACGCAACACCGCCGCAGCCGATGACAAGTACTCTGCTCATAATGATAATCTCCTTTTTATGAGTTAAAGTAAAATGTAATTCGTCAAAAAGTTTTGATCGACCTTTTTCAAAAGGTCGCGGGTCTTTAGGGCAGCGCCCTAAATCGCCGCCCGCCGGCGGCGAAACCCCCTGCCGCTCAACGCGCGTCTCCCCTTCTCGGCTCCTTTTCCCTTTTATCCATTTTGTATATAACACCAGCGCCACAACCACCATTATTCCAAACGCTTACACAACTTTGCAAAGCTTCATATATAGGTGATTTGTCCTCTGTAACTGTAATGTTGTTCATTGTGTACTCCTTGTGCGGTATTGCCTTAA
>JAKSPR010000208.1 GCA_024404655.1 Clostridia bacterium
CATAATAATTTGCCACCGTCAATGATATATCGCCTCACGGCGATATGATATACTTGCTGCGCAAGCATGATATATTTTCGCTTCGCTCAAATATGAGATAATATCCGTTCCTTCATATGCCGAAGGCATATATCATCGCACAAAGTGCGATATCATACCGAAGGTATATCACCCGTTCCCGATACGCCGAAGGCGTATATAGGAACGGATATCATTGTAAAAAACCTCTTTTGTCCGGTAGACAAAAGAGGTTTTTTACATGGTGGAGACAAGGGGGTTCGAACCCATGACCTCACGGATGTGAACCGTGCGCTCTAACCAACTGAGCTATGCCTCCGATATTGAACATTTATATTATACCGCGCGGCGCGGGATTTGTCAAGTGTTTATGGGAGAATAATCAAAATCTCCTGTCTGTCTGCAGGTCCATACAAAAAAATCCGCCGGAGCCGTTGCACTCGTCCACGGTCTGTGATACAATATAAAAAAACAGATGAAAGCGGGAGATAGCCCAATGAATCATAAATGCCTCCGTTCCTTCATGATATCCTTCCTTGCCGTCTTTATGGCTGCCGCCGTCGCTGTCAGCGCTTCTGCGGATTTCAGACGGACCATCACCCTTGCCGACGGCCTTGCGTTTGAGGAATTCTATGAGGAACCTCCGAAGACCCCGCAGCACGGATTTATCTTTACATATACACCCGGCAAAGACGTTCTGCCCATCCTGACCGCGGGCAGCGGCGTCTACGGAAGAGAACGGGTCACCGCCATGGCGGACGCACTCCGAAAACAGGGAGCCGATGTCCTCGGCGGTACCAACGCTGACTTTTTCAGCTTCCTCACGGGTATTCCGCTGGGGGTGATGATCGAGAATGGACGGGTCTTGTCCTCCGACGCGGGCGCAAACGCTTTCGGCATCCGGGAGGACGGTACCTGCGTGCTCGGCTGCCCGGAGGTGAAAATCTCCCTGACCAGAACCGCGGACGGTCTCACGCTGCCCGTGGCGCATATCAATAAATATCCCGCGGTCTGGGGCGCGTATCTTTCCACCCCGGCCTTAGGCGTATCGACCCACTCCACAGAGGACAGCACGGAGATCGTGTTCCGGATTCTGGACGGAGACTTTCGCATCGGCGCATCGGTCATCGCGGAGATCACAGGCGTTTTTGATAACAGCAAAAACATCCGTATCCCGGAAAACGGCTTCGCCATCACGGTCCATAATAAGGCATCCTGCTTTTCCTCTTACACGAAACTGAAAACGGGCGACAGAACAGAGCTTGCCATAACCGCCTCCCCCGGCTGGGAAAATGTCGTGACTGCCGTCGGCGGCGGAGATATCCTCGTCCGGGACGGTGTTATCCAGGAAAGCATTACCGATGAGGACCACGAGCGTTACCGCAATCCTCGTACTGCCATCGGCTGCACCGCTGAGGGCGATATCCGGATTTTTGTCATGGACGGCGTGCCGGAGACCTCCGGTTCTTCGGGTCTGACGCTGGACGGTCTTGCAAAAACCATGCGGGACCTCGGTTGCACGGACGCTCTGAATCTTGACGGCGGTGGTTCTTCCACAGTCCTGTTGAAAAAAGAAAACGGAACGCTTACCATGGCAAACCAGCCTCCCGAGACAAACGGCCGTGCGGTTTCCAATGCCATTCTGTTTGTCAATACCGCAGCACCGGACGGCGTACCGTATTTTGCGGAACTCACCCCGGATACCCCGCTGATCTTCGGAAATCCGGGCATCCAGTTTTCTCCCGTTTTCCGCGACAAGAGCCGCGCCGTGACAGAGGCACCGGAAAACGCGGAATATCAGTGGAGCTGTACCGGCGGAACCATCACGGAAAACGGCTATTTCACCCCCTATACCAAGCTCCTGCCCGGATATCTCGACGAACCGACCGTTACCCTGACCGTGACAGTTCCGGTCCCGGAAACGGATGTGGAAGAACCGGAAATCACGGAACAGCCGGAAACGCCTGAAACCCCTGAAATCACGGAATCGCCGGAAACCACGGATATTACGGATATTACGGATATCCGGGATATCCCAGATATTACAGATATCCCGGATATCCTCGAAATTCCCGAAGATGTACCGGAGGAAATCCACTCCGGGGACGATGCGCCTGCCCCCCGCATGGTATTCGGCGTTGTGACCGTCAGAATCCAGCGCACTGCTGTCCTTGACAGTCTGAAGGTTCAGAATCCCGGTCTGCAGGCGGAACTCGGTCAGACGACGGAATCTATCCGTCTGGAAGGAACCCTGCGCGGATATCCTGTCGTCGTCGATGCAAAAACCGTCACGGGCGTGTTCTCCGCAAGCGGCACCACCCGTCTGCCGGAGGCCATTCTGAACGGCAGTCTGCAGGTGAAGAACCGGCTTTCCGCTGAGAACACTCCGTTCTCCGTCTACAAAAATTTTGAGGTCCGGATCACCGCTCCCGCCCGGAACGGCGGCACCCTGATCGCAAGGACCTCGGTCCGGACTGCGGTTTCCGCAGAAAATACCTTTTCCGATCTTACGGATCACTGGGCGAAAAACGACATTCTGACCCTCTATTGCCGCGGCATCGTCAGCGGTATATCCGACGGGAACGGCGGCTATGCTTATCAGCCCGGAGAACCCCTGACCCGCGGTGCTTTTGCCAAGATGATCACGCTTCTGACCCGGGAAACCGGGACCGATACGGCTGGTACTGCGGTCAGCGTATCCGCCATCGACCTGAAAACCGTCTATCTTGACGGAAAGAGCATCCCGGCCTGGGCGGCTCCCTACGTCCGTTCTGTCACAGCGGCTGGCCTTATGAAGGGAAAAGGCGTGGAGGGCGGCGTGCTCTTTGATACCGATGCTTCCATGACCCGCGCGGAGGTGCTGAATGTTCTCTCGGCGATCCTCGGCGCAAAAGAATTCCCCGACCGCGGCATTGTCTATGCCGATGACGATCAGATCCCCGCATGGGCAGCGGAGGCCGTCTGGAACTGTACCAATGCCGGCCTTGTCAACGGATTCCCGGACGGTACCGTCCGCACATCCGCCATCATCTCCCGTGCTGAGGCTGCGGCGCTCTTATGCAGAATCACGGGTGTACTGAACGAAACGGAACCGGAAGCGCTGGAAACATCGGAAACATAACGACCCGGAACCAAACAGAAAACCGGCATCTCCGCAGATACGGAAATGCCGGTTGCTTTATCTGATTCAGATTTTGGCTCAACAGCCTTCCAGAATATTGGAAGTGATGAAGTCAACGCCCCAGCCAATGAGACGTTCAGCGTCTTCCTTCTTATCGACGGTCCAGCAGTTGATCTTGGTTCCGTTTGCATGGAGCTTGTCGATCAGTTCCTTGGAAAGGGCGGGGTAGTAAATATCCAGATCAATCTGATCGGCGGCGAGACGGGCAATGCCTTCGTCGTTCATCTCCATGGTGAGGAACTGGCAGGGCTGTTCCGGCTTATAAGCGCGGACGCGCTTCAGATTCTCGTAGTTGAACGCGATGAAAATGACGCTGGAAAGATAGCCCATGGCGTCGATGCGGTCGATCATGCGCTTGATCTCATCGTCGGTATAGTCGGATTTCAGTTCCAGAACGCAGACCTTTTCGTACTGGCGGCAGATGCCGATATACTCTTCCAGAGAGGGCAGATGCAGGTCTGCACGGTCCTTTATCTCATTTCTGGAATTGAGCTGCATACGGCGCAGGGTTTCAAAGCTTGTCTGTTCCACGTTGATATTATCGCCGCTGACACGGTCGGTATTGGCATCATGGAGGATGATGAAGTTACCGTCGCCGGTTCTGTGGATATCGGTTTCCACGCCGAAATAAGAGCGGTTGCCTGCTGCGACGAAAGCAGCGCAGGTATTTTCTTTTTCGAGGCCGGAGACACCGCGGTGAGCGACCATGAGGGTATTTTTGGAGTTGACTTTGATGGTGTTGTTCATAGTATATTGTTTCCTTTCGCAGAAAAATTATGGTGAGGTTATTGTGGGGGGCATCAGGGGGTACTGCCCTCGGCTTGATTTGGCTTTATCCGGGTTCTGCGGGGGGAGCGGCAAGGGCTTTGCGGCCGCCCTTGCATGCTTCGCAGAGCTTCCTGACTGGGTGTGTATTGATATTGGGACTATCACGGCGGGGTAGAGCGGGGGCTTGCTTCCGCCGCGGTCCAACCATATAACCAATGGCTTCGGGTTTTCAAAGGTATCCTTTTTTCGGGGGACATCCCTGTCTTCATGTGTGCTGTTCGGGGAGTTTTTTTGCGGAATGTTTTGAACTGTAACTATCATAGCACATTTTTTGCGGGATTGCAATACTATTTTCTTGACTTTTTATACGGCGGAGGGTATACTATATCTATATAAGATAACAGTTGTTTCCGTGCCCGAAAAAGGAGGTTTTTTCATGCCGGAATCCGGATCTGAAACCAAAAAGAAATATGCGAAAATTCTGCCCGTTCTGCATGTGATGCCGCCGGTGCTCATCGGCATTCTGGCGCTTGTCTATTTCCGTCTCTGCATTCTGACAACAGGAGGACTTGGAGGATATTTTCTGCCCTCTGCCGGGATCATCGCAGTGCTGTTTGCGGCGGTGCTCAACAAAAAGCGTCTGCCGGACATTCTGGGCTGGATTTTCTATGCGGCGGTGCCGTTTTTACACTTTATTCTGCTGGAGGCCATTCAGCAGCATACCAGAGACATGGTACAGAAGATGGTATGGCTGAATCTGATCGTCTACTGTCTTGCGTCGTGGTTTGTACTTTTCCTTCTGCGGAAGCACGGAGGAACCGCGGTACTGATCACAACGGTCCTTGCGTGGTTTTCTGCAGTCGCCAATTCCGTCTGCTGGCAGTTCCGCTCGCTGCCCATTCTGCCGTGGGATATCTATTCCATCAAAACCGGACTTTCCGTTGTCGGGGATTATCAGTACCAGTATTCGGATTTATTCTGGCTGGTGCAGCTGTCCTTTGCGGCGATTGCTGTCCTTGGCTTCTGCGTTCAGCCGAAAAAGCCCCTGCCGAAGCTCTTCCACTATATCGCCGCCCCGGTTGTGGGAATCGTGCTCACTGCGGTTCTTCTGTTTGCCCAGACAGACCGGATGTCTGATACCTTCGGCGGCTATCGTTACCTTTTCACCCCGACGGTTTATTATGAGCGCAACGGCTCCGTTGTCTCGTTCCTTTCCACCCTGCGTTATCTCAGCGTCAAAAAGCCCGCAGGCTACGATAAAAAGAC
>JAKSPR010000209.1 GCA_024404655.1 Clostridia bacterium
GTTGAACACTTCCGGCAACGTGGAGAAGAGGACGTCGTCCGTGCGCCGCTGCCCCTGGACAGAGATGCGGAGAGACCGCTTGACGGACGGGTCATCGTTCTTGACGCCGGACACGGCGGAGAGGATTCCGGTGCGCTGTCTCCGGGTTCCAATATCGGGCTCAGCGAAAAAGACTGCAATCTGAATATTGTTCTCGCCGCAGAAAAAGAGTTTTCCTCCCTCGGTGCGGAAGTGATCCTTCTGCGGGATGAGGACAAAACCGTTGATATCTACGACCGCATGGACAAGATCAATGCCCTCTGTCCCGATCTTGTACTGTCCATCCATCAGAATTCCATGCCTTCCTCGACGGATATCACCCACATCCGCGGTACCGTGGGGCTATACTGGACAGAGAGCGGACGCAGTCTTGCAGACTGTGTTGCAGCCTCTGTATCGGCAGCTCTCGGACGACCGCAGCGGGAGACCGCTTCCCAGCGGCTTGCCATGGTGCGCAATTACAAATTCCCGTCGGCGCTGATCGAGATCGGTTTTCTGACAAGTCCCGAGGAATTTGAAGTGCTGACATCCCCCGGTGGGGTCGAACGTACCGCAAAAGCGATCGTTTCGGGTGTTCTTGACTGGTACGACACCCAGAAACCGTAATATATCTGTACTTTTATCGGAGTAGTTTTATCATGCCTACACAAAAACGCAAAGGTTCCCTGTTCTGTCTGTATGCCTCCAATGCGATGGTATATGCCTTCAATGCACTGTTCTACTGTTTTCTGCCCATCTATTTCAATGATCTCTATTCCTCGGAGCAGGCGGGTATCATCCTGTCCATCGGTCCTGCGGTATGTGTCATCGCGCCGATGTTCTGGGGTGTCCTTGCCGACCGGGCAAAATACAAGAACACAGTGCTCATTTCCGTGATTCTGATTTCGGCAGTCTTTTTCTTTCTCCTGAAAATCCGTCTGGCATTCCTCCCCATGTGCTTTCTTGTAGCGGTAGTCATGCTCTTTATGTCACCCATCGCCGCAATCATCGACGCTATCACGCTGGAACATTCCGAGAATGCGCATATCAGCTACGGTCCCATCCGTGTCATGGGTACGCTGGGATTCGGCGGAATTTCCCTGATCTCCGGACTTTTCACCGGAGCGGACATCAACGTCATTTTCTATATTTTCGTCGGTATGGCCATTGTCTGCTCTGCTGCACTGATGCTTTGTCCGCAGATTGAAGGACATGCCCACAAAAAAAACGTCCCCAAAACCGACAAAACCAAGCAGGAAAAATCTTCCCCCTGTATCGGTTCCCTTATCCGGGATAAGCGGCTGATGCTGCTGATTCTCTTTATGCTGGTCCTGCAGTTCGCCTACAGCTTCTACAGCAACTTCTACCCGACCTACCTGACCGGAGACCCAGCGGAAGGTGCGCTTGGGCTTCCCCAGTGGGTATGGGGGCTGGCGGTTCTTCTCACCGTCGCCGGAGAGATTCCGTTTTTCTTTCTGTACAACAAGCTGTTTGACAGATTCGGCATCCGTACACTGCTGACGGTGACGCTGATTGGTTCCATCGTCCGCTATGTACTGCTGGGCGTCTTTTCTTCTCCCGTGATCATTCTCGCTGTAAACGTCTTCACCGGTTTTCTTGTCACAGTCGCAACCTACTGCGGCGCGACTTACATAACCCGTTTCATTGCGCCGGAACTGCAGGCAACGGGTCAGAACTTCATGTACTGTATCGGTCAGGGCATACCCCGTGTGCTGGGCGGTGTTGTGGGCGGCATCATGAATGCGCATCTCGGTGCACAGGGTTCCATGCTGCTGTCAGCCGGTGCTATTGTTCTGTTTACGATCCTCTTCTTTGCAACGATCTTCCGTGATCACAGCGAAGCCTTTGCGCCTCGTGCGTAACACTCCGATATTTTTGAAAAAGGAATGGTTGACCCATGGAAAAAATCAAGCTGTTGATTCTCGGCATCACCATGAATGCCGCGGGAACAGAGAAATCCTTTCTTTCCTTTGCATCCTGTCTTGACTATGAAAAATATGATGTGACACTGCTGCTCGCCGAAAAAGCAGGACCGTTTCTGCCGCTGATCCCCAAAGAGATCAAAGTGATCGAAATGGCGGAATACGGCGATATGTTCACGCTGAACGGCGGAAACGCCATGAAGACGATTTTCCGCTCCATGGTAAAAAAGAATCCCGCTGTACTTTTTGACATCTTCCCCTTTGCCGTGAAGATCGCTCTCCACATCGGCAATCACGCCGATCTTGCCATGGGGATGTGGTGTAAGCTTTCAAAGCGGTTTCCCGATCTTGACGGAGAATATGATGCCGCCATTGCCTACTGGGGCGACAAAACCATGTTCTATATGGTAGATCACGTCAAAGCGAAGAAAAAGATTGCATGGCTGCACTTCGACTACATGAAGCCGCCGCGGGATGATAAGCTCTATAAGCCCGCTTTTGAAGCCTGTGACAAGGTTGTCACAGTTTCATCACCGATCAGGGATTCCCTTTCGGAACACTTCCCCGACCTTGCGGATAAGATCGTCAAAATGGAGAACATCACCGACCCGCGTCTCATCTGGGATATGGCGTTGAAAGGCGACACCTTCCCCGATCAGCACTTTACGGGGAAACGGATTCTCACCGTCGGGCGTATTGCCGATCAGAAGGGCTATGATATGGCGGTGGATGCGCTTGCCAGACTGCGGGATGACGGATACAACGTCCGCTGGTACGTTCTCGGTGCGGGAGACAAAGCGGATGAAGAAGCGCTCAAGCTCAGAGCTCTTGAAAAGAATGTTGCAGATATGTTTATCATGCTTGGGACAACCAACAATCCCTACACCTATATGCGGGACTGCGATATTTACGCCCAGCCATCCCGTCATGAAGGCAAGCCCATTGCCGTGGAAGAAGCGAAAATTCTATATAAGACCATCCTTGTCACCGACTATCTCTCGGCAAGGGAGCAGCTGGACAACGGTGCACTGGGGGAAATATGTCCCATCACGGTGGACGGCATTTATGAAGGCATGAAGAAGCTGCTCGATTCGGAATTTTTACGGAACTGCTATTCCGACCGTCTGACGGAGATCAAGTTCGGCAACCGGGAGGAAATGAACATTTTCTACTCCATGCTTGGATAAACGGAATATGAAATGCTTGTTATGAGGGAGATTCTCATAGCAAGCATTTTTGTATGTAAAACTACAGATTTATCGAAGTCTTCACTGCCGAACATGCCAGGTTACAGAGATACTGAACCGAAATATGTGAACAATTTGTATCTTTTGAGAAATATCATTGACAATTCGTTTCTAATGGGTTAGAATATTGTTGTATTCTAATACGTTAGAAGGAGAATAGTGAGATGGGCACACCGAAAATTTTTGAACAGGAATTCAAATTCTGTCTGATTCTATGGGAATATGAACCTGTAAGCCGGGCGGAACTGGCGAAGCTCTGCGAGGAACAGCTGGGATGGAAAACCACGACAACCTATACCGTGGTGAAAAGGCTCTGTGACCGCGGCGTACTGCGAAATCAGGACAGTATCATCACCTCCCTTGTCAGCAAGGAAGAAGCGCAGTCGGCGGAGATCGACGGCTTTGTTGCTGAGAAGTTTGAAGGGTCGCTTCCGGCTTTCCTGGCAGCATTCACGAAGCGTCAGAAGATCTCGGAAAAAGACCTTGATGAACTTCAGGCAATGATCGACAACGCCCGGAAAGGGGGAGGCAAATGAGAGAACTGTTTCTGATTTTTGTCAATATGAGCTTCACTGCAAGTATCCTGGTATTGTTTATTCTTGTATTGCGGCAGCTCATGAAAAAAGCACCGAAGTGGGTGAGCGTTCTGCTGTGGGGATTTGCTGCAATTCGCCTGATCTGTCCGTTCGGGATAGAGAGTTCACTCAGTCTGATGCCAAAGACAGATTGGATTCTGAAAAACTATCATCAGACTGCGCCTGCAGCCGACCTTTCAGAGTTTGCGGAGAACTTACGGACGGAAGTGTTTGGCATGGCGGGTCGCCCTGACACATCCGCATTTGTCCCCGGTAAAATTATCAGCAGAACCGACATTTTTGAAAAGTTTGCAGCTCTCTGGCTTGTCGGAATCAGTGCGATGCTTGCTTATCTGGCAGTCAGCTATATCCGGATCTACCGCCGGACCCGCAGCGCTGAACTGTTCCGGGAGAACATATACATCAGCGGAAATGTGGTATCCCCGTTCGTGATCGGCGTCATCAAACCGCGCATCTGCCTGCCGGAATGTATGGACGCGGTCAGCATGAGCTATGTTATTTCCCATGAAGAGGCGCATATCCGGCGGAAGGACCACTGGTGGAAACTGCTCGGATTCTTTCTGCTGACGCTGCACTGGTTCAATCCCCTGATCTGGCTCGCCTACATCCTGTTCTGTCGGGATATGGAACTGGCGTGCGATGAGCGTGTGGTGAAGGATTTCAGCGCTGTCCAGCGTGGAGACTATTCTGAAGTGCTGCTCAGGTGCAGTGTGAAGCGATCCATGATTACTGCCTGTCCGCTGGCGTTCAGTGAGGTGGGTGTAAAGCAGCGGGTCAGGTCAGTGCTGAACTATAAGAAACCGGCATACTGGATTGTTGCGTTGGCAGTTCTCATCTGTATCGCAGCTGCGGTATGTTTTCTGACGGACCGTCCCACGGGAGAGGCTGCACATGCGGACAGTTCAACGGAACTTCTCTGCACCGTGGAAAGCGATAATGCTGATCCCACCGATCTCTTAGCTCTGTATTGCCCGCAGACCTATGATTATTCCTATGATGAGCTTCCGGAAGCAGCATACAGAGATGTCTTCGGCAGCATCAGAATCCGGTTAGTCGGACGGGATGATGTTCCGAAAGCATGCCGTGTCAGTGAGAATTACTACCATGCGCTCAGCAATGAAGCAACGAGAGTCGAAAAAATGACTGTCACCCTGTTTCGGGAAAAAGACGGTTCCTATTCCCTGCCTCTGACACACAGAAATCCCAAAATGTCCGAAAAGGCAGTTTATTATGTCACGCTGGACGGAAAACGATGGATGTTCTGTATTCAGTACCCCTCCATAACCGGGGATGAAATGTCTGCACTCTCGCTTGAACAAATTCAGACTTTACCATGAATGTATAAAAAAAGGTTCTTCATAATTTCTGGTGTATGTTTCATCAAGGGAGGAGGTAGAGGACCATCTCAAACGCCGAAGTTCCTCTACC